>JBCNOR010000050.1:0-14573 GCA_039593785.1 Niabella sp.
GGCCGATGCCATCGCCATGCAGGGAGAAATGGATGTGCGCCGGGCGCCAGGCGTTGTAGTGGTTACGCCACGGGTACTTAAACCTTCCTGGCAAGCCTGTATTTTTTCAGCGAAATAAGGATCCAGCAACAGGTTTACCAATTCAGGATTGGTATCAAACGCCTCTTTAATATTACCCAGGAAGCGCGAACGGATGATACAACCGCCCCTCCACATCAACGCAATATTGCCATAGTTTAGCTCCCAACCGTATTCCTTAGCTGCAGCACGCATCATCTGGTAGCCCTGCGCATAAGAAATCACTTTAGCTGCATATAATGCATCTCTCAGCTGATCAATAAACTGCTTTTTATCTCCGTTAAAAGCAGCTACCGGACCAGCTGTCAATACTTTAGATGCTGCTACCCGCTCATCTTTTACGGCAGACAAACACCTAGAGAATACCGACTCTGTGATCAAAGTAAGGGGAATACCCAGTTCCAGCGCAACTGTACCGGTCCATTTGCCTGTACCTTTTTGGCCGGCAGTATCTAAAATCTTATCAATGGTAGGCACACCATCTTCTTTATGTGCCAGTATATCCCTGGTAATTTCAATCAGGTAGCTATCCAGCTCACCCTCATTCCATTCTTTAAATACTTCGTGCATTTCATCTGCAGACATGCCCAACACATCTTTCATGATCTGGTATACCTCGCAAATCAATTGCATATCACCATATTCAATACCATTATGTACCATCTTTACAAAATGGCCGGCGCCACCATCTCCTACCCAGTCGCAACAGGGAGACCCATCAGCAACTTTTGCTGCAATACCCTGGAAAATAGGTTTTACTTCAGGCCATGCAGATTTAGACCCGCCCGGCATAATAGATGGGCCCAGTAATGCGCCTTCTTCACCACCCGACACACCGGTACCGATATAACGGAGGCCTTTACTTTCCACATATTTTACCCTTCTCTCCGTATCCGGGAAATGAGAGTTGCCTCCATCAATAATAATATCTCCTTCCTGCAAATGAGGCAGCAATGTTTCAATAAAATCATCAACCGGCTTTCCCGCCTTCACCATCAACATCACTTTACGTGGAGACTTAAGTGAATCAACCAGCTCTTCTATCGAATGGGCTCCTGTGATATTTTTTCCTTTCGCCCGTCCATTGATAAAGTTGTCCACCTTATCCACCGTACGGTTATAAGCCGTTACGCGAAAGCCTTTGCTTTCCATATTTAAAATAAGATTTTCGCCCATTACGGCCAGGCCTATAACACCTATATCTGATAATTCTGCCATTTTATTTTACTGATTTAATCGTTAGAAAATTTTTGATTTAAAAACAGAGTGCCAAATTTAAACTGCTTCTGCTTTACAACCAATTAAATCTATAGACTATAATAAAGCGGCAGGAACCGGGGCTATTTTTTATATTCGTTTTAAATTGATCCTTATGCGTACGTGGCTGCTCTTCCTGGTACTGGCCATTCTCATTACCAGTTGTCAATCAAAGCAAACCGCAGACCTGCTCATTTACAACGCCACTATTTACACAGTGGATTCACAATTCAGTAAAACGGAGGCAATGGCTATCCACGGCGGGAAGATACTTGCTACCGGAACCAAGGCTGAACTTATCAATGCGTACACCTTTAAGGATAGCCTTAATGCTGAAGGCAAATATATTTACCCGGGCCTCATTGATGCGCATGCCCATTTTGCGGGCTATGCACAGTCCCTTGCAGAGATCAATCTTTTTGGCACCACCAGCTGGGATAGTATTATAAATCGTGTAGCCAGCTATCAGTCGCCAGTTGGCGATACCAGTGGCTGGATTGTAGGGCGGGGCTGGGATCAAAACGACTGGCCCGTAAAAACTTTTCCAAATAACGAATTGCTTAATAACCGTTTTCCCGATCGCCCCGTTTACCTGGTTCGTATTGACGGTCATGCGGCTATTGCCAATAAAAAGGCATTGGAACTGGCTGGTGTTAAAGCCGGCGACACAATCAGCGGCGGCGAATTTGTAATGCAAAACGGCAGGCTGACCGCGGTTTTGGTAGATAATGCAATGGATAAAGTCTCGGCCCGCATACCATCGCCCACGGATCAAGAATTTGAAAAATCGCTGCAACTGGCCCAGCAAAATTGTTTTGCAACCGGGCTTACCACCATTCATGATTGCGGGTTAAACTATGAAGTAGTTGAAAAGATAAAATCCTTCCAGGAAAAAGGCTCCCTGAAAATGCGGTTATTTGTTTTACTGAGCGATGCTAAAAAGAACTACGACTACCTGGCTTCAAGGGGAACGGTTAAGACAGCACGCCTGAAAGTAAGCGGCTTTAAGTTATATGGTGACGGAGCACTGGGCTCACGGGGAGCATGCCTGCTAAAGGACTATTCGGATCAGCCTGGCTGGAAAGGGTTTTTATTAAGTGATGCCGCACATTTCGATTCTATGGCGGCCTTTATTATAAAAAACAAATGGCAGATGTGCACCCATGCCATCGGGGATAGTGGCAATCGTGTTGTACTCAATATCTACGCTAAATATTTAAATGGTAAAAATGATCTTCGCTGGCGGATTGAGCATGCACAGGTAATAAACGAAAACGATTTCCACTACTTTAAAGACTACAATATTATACCCTCCGTACAACCCACGCATGCTACATCTGATATGTACTGGGCGGGAGACTGGCTGGGAAAAGACCGGCTGAAAGGAGCTTATGCCTATCAACAATTACTACAGCAAAACGGCTGGATCCCTTTAGGCACTGATTTCCCTGTTGAGGGCATTTCGCCTTTTAAAACTTTTTATGCGGCGGTTATTCGTCAAGATGAGAAAGGCTTTCCGGCAGGAGGATTTCAGATGGAAAATGCATTAACCCGTGAACAGGCCCTGCGCGGTATGACGATATGGGCAGCCCGTTCGGCTTTTGAAGAGCTGGAAAAAGGAAGCCTGGAAGCCGGCAAACTAGCCGACTTTATTATCCTCGACCAGGATATTATGACAGCGCCCGCACAAAGCCTGTTGAATACCCGGGTGCTAAAAACTTTCCTCAACGGGGAAGTGGTGTATAAAAATTGATACGGAAGTTCCTGTGTTACTGCGTTAACTCCTTTAATAATGTTGTAGCCCGTACCGGTTTAAAGGGTGCATACTTTTTTGCTTTCTGCTCTTCGATCCTGTCGGTAAACAAAGTGCCGAATAAATGATCGGTTTCATGCTGGAATATGATGGCAGAAAAATCTTCCAATACCTCTATATGCTGCGCTCCCTGGATGTCGGTATAGGATACCATAATAGAAAAGTTACGCACCACATCTCCCCGGCCTTCGAAAGAGAGGTCTCCTTCGGGTCCCTGGCAAAGGATGGAGGAGCGCCATACTATTTTAGGGTTGATATAAAATTCGAAAGGCTGACCCGGCTTATCAAACCGCTGCACCCAAATAAGGTTACGGTTAATACCTACCTGTGGAGCGGCTATACCTACACCTCTGCGACTACTATCCAGCACCGACTTCAGCATCCTGTTTTTTAATAAGGGTAGTAGCGGATCATTATAGGCAATATCTTTTGACATTGCTTTTAACGCTTTAGCACCGGCCGGTTCGATAAGTGGCGTTACCTTAAGCATGGAACTGGTATCGCCACCAAGAATAATTTTTCTTTCTGTTTCGGTGAAGTTTTGAGCGTTAAGGCTGTTCGCTATAATAAGTAGCAAAAAAGGAAATATTCGCATGCCGCTAATCTTTTTGCAAGGATTTTGAGAGCTTCAAAATAAACTCGTTGATCGATATAAAATTCACTTTAGGAAACTAATAGTTTTTAATATTTTAAATAATATAATACGGAGACCTGGATGTCAGGCTCATAACAAAAATGTTACAATCAATAGTCACTACCATTTTGTCATCCGGCTTTCCTGTAATGCTCTTCTTTCCATCGATCAAATATCTCTGCAGTATAGCTTTGAGCATCAAATGACTTATCTGCCTCACGAACAACTTTGTCAGCAAGATACATGATCAGTAACGATTTGATTTCCTTTAGATCTTCTTCACTTTGTTCTTTTGCGAAAAGATTTAATATTTCCAGCTGTGTATTATTTAACGCCGCTTCCATAATCAGGTTTCTTTATCTTGTAATTTACAAAATTTATATTGCACCTTTAGGAAACCCGTTCTATACACCTATTAACCACTCTATTAGAACGAGCTAAAGAGTGCAATAAAGTAATGTGTATTGATTTTTACAACTGAGAACTTCTAATGAGCCTCCAGCCAGTTTTCTCCCTGACCGCATTCTGCAATAACCGGCACCCCAAAAGGCAGTGGTAATGCTGCTTCCATATTTTCCAGGATCAGTGGCCTCAGCTCGTTTACCTCCTCGCGTAATGCATCAAATATCAATTCATCATGTACCTGTAAGATCATCTTGCTCTTCATGCCTGCTTTCGTCATAGCCGCATGCACTTTTTGCATCGCCAGCTTGATCATGTCGGCAGCGGTTCCCTGTATCGGGGAGTTAATAGCATTTCGTTCAGCAAATCCCCTTACGGTAAAGTTGCCTGAATTGATATCTTTTAACCAACGCTTACGGCCCATCAATGTTTGCACATAGCCATGTTCCCGCGCAAAATTGATAGTGTCATCCATATAGCGTTGTATACCTGAAAATTCTTTTTTGTAACTATCAATAATCGCTTTGGCCTCTGTACGGGAAATGCCCAGGTTGTCTGCCAGTCCGAAAGCCCCCTGGCCATAAATGATGCCGAAGTTGACACTTTTAGCCTTATAGCGCATTTCTTTGGTTACATCTTCTACAGCCACATTAAATACCTGAGCCGCCGTTGCAGTGTGAATATCCACGCCGCTTTTAAATGCCTTTACCATATTTTCATCGCCACTGATACCTGCTACAATCCTCAGTTCTATCTGCGAATAATCCGCCGATAATAATACATGATTGGCATCACGCGGAATAAAGGCCTTTCTTATTTCTTTACCCCGGTCGGTTCTTACGGGTATATTCTGCAGGTTGGGATTATTACTGGCTAACCTGCCCGTAACGGCTACAGCCTGTCCGTATGTAGTATGCACCCGCCCGGTTTTAGGGTTGATCAACTGGGGCAATGCATCTACATAAGTAGATTTTAACTTGGTTAGTTCCCTGAAAGTAATGATCTCATCTGCAATAGCATGTCCCTTGGTAGCCAACTTCAACAGCACGTCTTCACCTGTCTGGTATTGACCTGTCTTTGTTTTGCGGGCTGAGGCGTCCAGCTTTAGCTTATCAAACAAAACCTCCCCCAATTGTTTCGGAGAAGCCAGGTTAAAACGAACGCCGGCAATCTCAAATACTTTTTTCTCTGCCTCTATCGCATCTTTCTCCAACTCCTGTGAGTACGCCTTCAAAAAGCCTTCATCAATTCTCACCCCTTCAAACTCCATATCGGTCAACACGCGCAACAAAGGATTTTCCACTTCGTCAAAAACACGTTGCACTTCCTTCTTCACTAAAAGAGGTGCGAAAGTTTCTTTTAGCTGCAGGGTAATATCAGCATCTTCCGCAGCATAGTCGGTGATCTTTTCCAGCGCTACATCACGCATGGTTCCCTGGCTTTTCCCTTTCTTGCCAATCAGCTCATCAATAGGAATAGGTTCATAACCCAGGTACTTGGCGCTTAGTTGATCCATACTGCGTTTGCCATCGGGCTCAATCACGTAATGCGCCAGCATGGTATCAAACAGCTTGCCTTTAAACTCAACACCATACCATTTCATCACCAATAAATCATACTTGAGGTTTTGCCCGATCCATGTTTTAGAGGGGTCATCAAACAGCGGGCGAAAAGCCGCCAGTATGCTATCTGTTTCTGCACGATCAGCCGGACAGGGAACCCAATAGGCTTCTCCCGGTTTTACCGAAAAGCTCATGCCTACCAGCTCCGCCAGGTTGGCATCGATATTAGTGGTTTCGGTATCAAAACAAATTTCGTTGGATGAGGAAAGTTGTTGTATCAGGTTTTCTATGGCCTCATCTCCAATAATGGCAATGTATTGATGGGTTGTATCTTTTATTGTTTTTAATGTTTCCCATGTTACGGTAAGTGTTTCTTCTGTAATACTTGCGGACGGGGTTTCTTCTTCACCGCCTATTACATTACCAAAAAGGTCGATCTGCAGCGTTTTACCGGCAGCAGCCTTCTTGTCACCCGGGGAAGCGGCACCTGCAGCGGCTTCCACCTCCTCGCCCAGCAATCTTTTTGCAAGCGTTCTGAATTCCAGTTCTCCGAATATTTCTTTTAGCGCTTCCTTGTTCCAGTCTTTCACCTTAAATTCTTCTTCATGAAATTCCACCGGAACGTCGGTGATGATGGTGGCCAGCTTTTTGGAAAGAATGGCCAGGTCTCTGCCTTCCACGACCTTTTTTCCTAATGCACCTTTAATATTTTCAGCATTCGCTACCACGTTTTCCAGGGTCTCATATTCGGCTAATAATTTAGCGGCTGTTTTCTCCCCCACGCCGGCGATGCCCGGGATATTATCCACCGCATCGCCCATCAGTCCCAGCACATCAATTACCTGCGACACATTTTTAATATTCCACTTGGCGCACACTTCTTCAGGCCCCATAATCTCTACATCGCCACCCTGGTAGCCTGGTTTATAGATCTTTATTTTTTCGGATACCAGCTGGCCATAATCTTTATCCGGCGTAACCATATATACATCATACCCTTCTGCAGCTGCTTTTTTGGCGAGGGTGCCGATCACATCGTCCGCTTCATAACCATCGGTTTCTATATAGGGAATATTAAAGCCCTTGATGATGCGCTTGATATCCGGCACGGCAATTAATATATCTTCCGGTGTCTCCTGGCGATTAGCCTTATACTCGGCATAATCGGTATGGCGCTCAGTAGGTTCATGCGTATCGAAGCAAACGGCCATATGGGTAGGCTTTTGCTTGTTCAATAGCTCCACCAGGGTATTGGTAAATCCAAACTGGGCATTGGTATTTTTATTTTTACTGGTAATGCGCGGACTACGTATTAACGCATAATAAGCGCGAAAAACCAGGGCATAAGCATCTAACAGAAACAACTTCTTCTCCATAAACGCTAAGGTAGGAGATTTCAGATTGATGATATAAGATTTGTGAACAGGCCGCTAATTGCCAGCAGGCCACCATAGTCTCCCGCTACATTATGTGCTATACTTTACAAGCGGGTTTTTGCTTATTTTTATAGAAGACAATTGCAAAACCAATTGAAATATGACCTTTATCAAGAACTTCTCCATCAACACCACAAAAACGCACCCCTTTCCTTATAATATACCTGCTGTTCGCAATGCGAGGCAATTATGTTTTAATCAGGCGGTGACTATATTGGTAGGCGACAACGGATGCGGTAAATCGACCTTGCTGGAAACCATAGGACTTTTTATGAATCTGCCTTTAATTGGAGGCTATAGCAAAACCTCCAGCTCGTTTGAAGCCGCACAAATACTGCTACCTTATGTTGAAATTGAATGGAGGAGAGATACACAAATGGGTTTCTTTTTCAGAGCAGAAGATTTCAGTGATTTTTTAAAATCTGCCGAGAGAGATAGAAGCCGCATACGTAACGAGATCTCAGACCTGGAAGGACGTGTGAGCGAACAAACTATCAAAGATATGAGCAATGGCAGCCTCAATTATTCATTAAACAACATGTACCGTGAATATGGTTCGGATATGGAGGGTTTTTCGCACGGAGAAGCCTATCTGAAAATACTGGAGACCCGTATTGGTGATAAGGGAATATTTTTACTGGATGAACCAGAAGCCGCTTTGTCACCGTTAAAACAATTATCCCTCATCTTCCTGATCATGCAAAAACTAGAAAAGCCCAATACACAGTTCATAATTTCTACTCACTCGCCTATATTGATGGGTATTCCAAACGCAGTGCTATACGAGATAGATGACCATGCGATCACAAAAACACCGTACGATGCAACAGAACATCACCGCATCACCAAACAGTTTTTACAAAATCCGCAGTACTATTTGAGACTATACGAGGGGTAATCTGCTAATCAGGTAGCGTACAGCCTAAAGTAGTTCACATAAAAATTATTTACGTACCGGCCCGAGTGTTTATTTTTGCGCAAAACTGATTCATAATGTTACAAGTAAATGTGATTAGGCAAAATGTGCAGGAAGTGAAAGAACGCCTGGCCGTAAAGAACTTTAAAAATCCCGGGCTGGTGGATTCGGTGATCGCATTGGACGATCAGCGTAAAAAGTTACAACTGGAATTTGATACCACCCAGGCTTCGGTAAATAGTGCGTCGAAAGAAATTGGTGGCCTGATGGCTAAAGGGGAAAAGGATGCGGCAGAAGCCAAGAAAAAAGAAGTAGCAGAACTAAAGAATAAATTACAACCCATACAGGAGCAGCTTTCTTCAACCGAAGAAGAATTACAGCAGGCCCTGGTACAACTACCTAACCTTCCATCTGCCCTGGTACCCAAAGGAACCAGCCCGGAAGATAATGAAGTAGTACGCGAAGGTGGAGTTAAACCAACCTTATACGCCGGAGCTAAGCCACATTGGGACCTGATCAAAGAATACGATATTGTAGACTTTGAAACCGGGGCTAAATTAACCGGAAGTGGTTTTCCTTTGTATAAGGGGGCTGGCGCCAAACTGCAGCGGGCCCTGGTACAGTATTTCCTGGACTACAATATTGAAGCAGGATATACCGAATATTTACCTCCATTCATGGTTAATGAAGCATCTGCTTATGGCACCGGTCAACTGCCCGATAAAGAAGGGCAGATGTACCATATGCAGGCAGATAACTTTTATATGATCCCTACATCTGAAGTACCGGTGACCAATATCTACCGCGATGAGATTGTTAAGGCAGAGCAGTTACCGATTAAGATGACCGCATATTCTCCCTGTTTCAGAAGGGAGGCCGGCAGCTTTGGTAAAGATGTGCGTGGTTTAAACCGGGTGCATCAATTCGAAAAAGTAGAGATCGTTCAGCTGGTGCATCCCACTAAAAGTTATGAAGTATTGGAAGAAATGGTTGCCCATGTAGAAAAGCTGTTAACTTCTCTCGAGCTACCTTATCGCATTTTAAGGCTTTGTGGCGGAGATATGAGCTTTACGTCTGCATTAACCTACGATTTCGAAGTATACAGTGCCGCCCAGGAACGTTGGCTGGAAGTTAGCTCTACATCCAACTTCGAAGGCTATCAAACCAACCGTATGAAAATCCGCTTTAAGGACGAAAATGGTAAAACACAATTGGTGCACTCACTTAACGGTAGCTCCCTGGCGCTTCCAAGAATTGTGGCTTGTCTATTAGAAAATAATCAGACAGAAAACGGCATTCAATTACCAAAAGTGTTACATTCATATTTCGGAAAGGAAACTATTAATAAATAACTCATTTTCAATATGAAGAAAACTATTCTGGCAATGGCCATCCTGGCTTCTGTAGTAGTGGCTTGTACACCTAAAGCGTCTAAAACGCCAACCGCGGCGCCTCCATCTCCTGCACCTGAAGTAGCTGCAACGGTTACAGGTTCTGCAGAAGCAGGAGGCGTAATTATCGCTTCTGCAAAATGTACCAAGTGTCATGGTAACGAAACCGGGCATGTGCCTAAGCATACATTTGCAGAGCAGGAAAAATTAATGCAGAGTATGGCCAAAAAAGCAAAGCTTTCTGAACAGGAAACAGCGGACCTGATGGCTTATGTAAAAGCAAAGGCCAAATCATAGTTTACAATTTACTTTTTATGAAAGGGGCTTGCATACGCAGGCCCTTTTTCATAGGTATTTTTTTAGCTCGGTCAAATACCTGCCCATACGGTCAGGCCCTCTAACAGACATTCCACTTCAGTGCGGAAATTTTATATGGTGTTTCATAGGGTATTCATATAAACCTCTGTTAATAAATAATTACCGAAGATTTTTTGTACGATTCTTGAACAGGTTCTTAAACTTTTGACAACTGTTATAGTCCTATAAAAAACTGTTGCATGGAAATCTCTAACCAGTTAAAAAATCAGCATCTGTTATGGCGTGCGGGCTTCGGCCCCGCGGTTGAGCAGTTGAATGACCTGTCTAAATACACTCCCCAAAAATATTATAAAGCCCTGGTGAAGGCTTCTGCCAAAGAGCCGGCTTATATCAATGTGGCC
Source organism: Niabella sp. (assembly GCA_039593785.1). Lineage (GTDB taxonomy): Bacteria > Bacteroidota > Bacteroidia > Chitinophagales > Chitinophagaceae > Niabella. The sequence continues at coordinate 10,209 of JBCNOR010000050.1, forward strand.
AACGCCGAGTTAATTGACCTGTACGAACAACAGCAGGATGCGGAGAAACGCAAGAATATGGATGAAATGCAGCGGAGGGAAATCAATCGCATGCAACAGGCTGCCGTTCGCAACCTCAACCTGTATTGGCTAAAAGAGATGGTAACCACTTCGGCACAGCTTCGTGAAAAGATGGCCTTCTTCTGGCATGGCCATTTTGCAAGCCGTAATGGCAATATATTTTACAACCAGCTTTTGTTAAATGTGTTCAGGAAGTATGGTTTGAGCGACTTTGGAACTCTATTAAAAGAAGTATCGCGGTCGGCTTCTATGCTGTATTTTTTAAATAACCAGCAAAACCGGAAAGGAAGACCCAACGAAAACTTCGCACGCGAGGTAATGGAGCTTTTTACTTTAGGTAGGGGCAATTATACTGAAAAAGATATAAAAGAGGCCGCCCGCGCTTTCACAGGCTGGACGGCGACAGGAAAAGGCGAATTTGTATTCAGAGAAAATAATCATGATACAGGCGAAAAAACGGTACTGGGTAAAACGGGTAATTTTAATGGCGATGACGTGCTAAACATTATTTTAGAAAATAAACAAACAGCACAATTCATCACTCAAAAAATATATACCTTCTTTGTAAACGAAAAAACCGACAAAGCAATTGTAGCTAAACTGGCCGATCAGTTTTATAACAGCAAGTATGACATTGCCGCGCTGATGGAAACTATTTTTACCAGCGATTGGTTTTATCAGTCTCAAAATGTCGGGGCAAGAATTAAGTCGCCCATAGAATTGCTGGTGGGTATTCAGCGTATGCTTCCCATGAAACTGGATAATGACTATGCGCTTTTTAATATGCAAAAAATACTAGGGCAGCAGTTACTTTATCCTCCCAATGTGGCAGGCTGGGCCGGTGGCCGCGCCTGGATCGACAGCAGCACCCTGATGATGCGCTTACGCATTCCACAGATGTTTTATGACAGAGATGAGCTCAATATAACGCCCAAGCAGGATGACGACATGATGATGGGACGTAAAACAGATGGAACCGCTGCGGTGCCCGTTAAATCTACGCCGCAAAAGAAACCCTACGGTGCAGTTGACGCCCGGATTGACTGGTCGCAGTATATCAACAAATACGAAAAAACGAAGCGGGAACAACTTTTAACCACGATAAAAAGCAACCTGCTACAAATAAATTCACCCAGGGTGCAGGAGGTGGTTAATAAGAATATTGATGCATCGTCCCGCGAGGCATTTATACGATCGGCCACCGTTCAGTTGATGAGCACGCCCGAATATCAGATGTGTTAATAAGCTGAATGTTACCCCGAGCTGACTAAGGGTAGTATTATTGAATAAAATGTCATGGTTCGTCAAGCTCACCATGACAACACAAACCTTCGTTATGTTAATCAAGCGTAAAGAGTTTTTACAGATCGGATCACTGGCTACCGCATCGATGATGATGCCTAAGTTCCTGAAGGCTTTTGAGTCGCAGGCCCTGGTGCCACCGGGAAACAAGGTGGTAGTGGTTTTACAGCTGAGTGGCGGCAACGACGGATTGAATACAGTAATCCCTGTTCGTAATGATATTTATTATAAATTAAGACCAGGACTTGGAATAAAAATGGATAAAGCCGCAACGCTTACCGATGAAGTGAGCCTGCACCCCGCTCTTACTGCTTTTAAGGGTTTGTACGACGAAGGGAATATGGCGATACTAAACAATGTGGGTTATCCTAATCCAGACCGTTCCCATTTCAGGAGTATGGATATATGGCACTCGGCCAGTAAAAGCAACGAATACTGGAATACCGGTTGGATAGGCCGCTACCTGGATGCACAATGCGCCGGCTGCGATAAACCAACACAGGCATTGGAAGTAGATGATGTTTTGAGCCTGGCCTTAAAGGGAGACCAGGCCAATGCCATTGCCGTTAAGGATCCCAAACGGCTATTTGGAACTTCCAACGAAAAGTTTTTTAAGGATGTGATGAAGAACCATGCCAATGACCATCATGATGAAGAGCCTGTGGAGTATTTATACAAAACAATGGCGCAAACCCTTTCATCGGCTGATTACATTTTTAAGCAAAGCCGCCTGCATCCAACAGGGGCTACTTATCCCAATACCGACCTTGGAAACGGGTTTAAAACTATTGCATCATTGATCTACTCAGAGATCAACACCAAGGTATACTATATTTCCCTGGGCAGCTTTGATACGCATGTGGGACAGGATGCACAGCAGTCCCGCCTGTTTACCCAGATGAATGATGCCGTAAAAGCATTTACCGACGACTTAAAGAAAAACGGGCGTATGAACGATGTGCTGCTTTTTACTTTCTCCGAATTCGGTCGCCGGGTAGCGCAAAATGCCAGCAACGGCACCGATCATGGAACCGCCAATAATATGTTTTTGATCAGTGGAGGATTAAAACAAAAGGGCATACTTAATGCCATGCCTGATTTGGCCAACCTGAATGAAGGAGATTTAAAATACAATATAGATTTTAAGGATGTGTATGCCACTATTTTAAAGAACTGGTTAAGCGCAGATGCCGGCAAAATTTTGGGAGGCCAATACAATACGCTGGGATTTGTGTAAACCCGGATTTGAATATCACCCACCTTATGCAAATAACAAACCCACTGCTTAACAAACAGTGGGTTTTAGGTTTAAAGGATCAATGGTTGGTATAAGGGGATGATTATTCCCCGTTAACACGAACAACTTTTGAATAAGTTTTAGTGCCGTCTTTATCGATTTGTGCAATGCGGATATAATAATTTTCAGCGTCGGTAATACTATCCTTGTCTTTTTTACAGCTTACCTGTATAAAAGCAACAAAGCTAATGGCAACCGTAGCCAATACCATTATTGTTTTTTTACGGCGTACGAAAAGAAGCAAGATCAAAACAAACGCAAGGTAGGGTAGCACAGACAAACTCATGCCTGCGTTACCCGTCCACTCATAATTCAGGGTAATATCACTATTGCCATTCTCTGTCTTTGATTTCAGAGTGCCAATAGTAACGAATTGTTCCCCATCGGTAGACGCTTCAATTTCGAAATGATCATTATTTACTTCTTTTTCTGTGGTCCAGTTTACATGTAAGTTATCCCCCTTTACATGAGCATCAATACTACCGAAAGTTACCCAAAGCGCTACGTTACCGGTAACGCTTAAGGGACTGGCTCCTGTACAGGTTTGCCCCGCTACAGTGCTCCACGAAAAATTTGTGCTTGCGGTTCCGGGCGGAACTGATGTATTAGCCGGGCTTGAAAAATAGGGCTGACCGTTATACGCCAAAAACCAAAGATTTTCATTTGGGTCCCAAAAAATGGCTATACCCACACCGGCGTTCCCGTTAACGGTACCAACGCCTTGATAAAGAGGCTTGCCATTTTCTTGGCCGGTTTGTGTAAGTGTAACCGGGGAAGCAATGCACACACCGGAAACCTGTATATTTTGTGCAAATAAGGCATGGTAGAACAATAACGTTAATGTCAGTAATAAAAACTTTTTCATTGTATCATCACGTTTAAGAGGTAAAGGATCAGATTATTTTAAGGGGAACTTTTTAAATACCCCTGCATTTAATACCCAATTGATTTTCGGTGTAAATAATTTCTTTCTGCTTCAACCCCTCATTGGGCTTACAGAAAAACATGTTTAATTTTTCAGAGTGATCTTCCGTTAATCCATCAAGGGAAGTAAGCAGATTATTATTAATGTACACCTCTTTTAAGTTGGTTAACGCCTTAACAGGCTTTAGTGATTCTATTTTATTATACTGTACATATAGCTGCTCCAGGTTTGCCAGTTCCTCAATGCCTTTTAAGCTTTCTATTTCATTATTAAAAAGAAAAACAGATTTGAGTTTCTTGAGCGACTGAAGCAGGGAAATATTTTTTATTTGATGATGAGTTACCACCAAAATCTCCAGGTTATTTAATGCAGCAATACCCGAAAGATTTGTAAGCTCAAAACTCATATTGGGATAAGGCGCTCTTGGTCCGGCCAGCCTTAACACGGGGGAAGCATATAATTGCTCTATTTCTGAAGTGGTGGGTGTATTAAAATGACGGAAGAAAGCAATACTAAAAGCATCTTTCCACTGTTTTTCCAGTCCGTTCCACCAGCTTAAATCCAACATATTTTTATAATTAACTTGATCTTAAAATCAGTTCTGGCTTGGGAAAATACCTTCTACTGCAATACAATAATTGAGTGCCAAAACAGGTTGAATAATGGAAAAAGGCTGGGTATTTCCAGACGAGTTCACCGACTGCGCATTCATAGCTTTTAGCGAACCTGAAGTCGGAGCCGTTTTATACTCCTTATCTATTGTAAAAGTATTGGCCGGGTA
>JBCNOR010000500.1:0-4237 GCA_039593785.1 Niabella sp.
CTGATAGATTGTTCCCATCAATTCCAGTAATTTCTTCCCGGCGGCAGCATCGGGAAGGTAATAATTTTTCCTGGCGACCTTTTTCAGGATTTGTCTTGCTACCACATCACTATTGAGCTGGAACTGATCTGTAAACTGCAGCAGATAGCCTTCACAATCGGACAGCAGCTTTAATTCATGCACCTGGCCCGGACGCATGAGATAAACGCTTCCATCCACCACCGGATAAGGCGTAAAATCTATAATATGTTCGCCGGCGCCTCGCTCAATAATCAGCAGGAAGTAGAAACTATGCCGGTGTAGATCCTGCACCATGTCCTTGCCGGATAACAGGTCCTTTACATTCCAGATCACCAGATTCCCCAGGACATCAGGTTCTTTTATCGCGGGTTTGATATGTCTTACAGGAATGGCTTGCATGGTAAAGTATGATATGTCAGGTTACGAACTTAGCTCATCAATGGCAGTTGGATATTTAACGCTTTGACTTGAACTTACACCATTAAGTAACATTTGCGAAGCGTATTTAAACCAGCAATATAGAGTTTTGTGCCGGATCAAAAATAGTAAAATATGGCACAGCAACATCTGTCATTGGTTACCGGCGCAAACGGACATCTGGGCAATAACCTGGTGAGATTTCTCCTCAATAAAGGCATCCCCCGTTCGGGCCTCGGTACGAAACACCGGCAACAAAGCTCCCTTTGCAGGACTCAACTGCGAAGTCGTACAAGCAGACATTACCGATAAGGAATCTTTGAAACGGGCCTTAAAAGGCGTGGATACCTTTTACGCCGTTGGCGCAGCATTTAAACTTTGGGCCCAAAATCCTAAAAGGGAAATTTACGACGTTAATCTTGACGGCGCTAAAAACACTATTGAAGCAGCGGCTGAGGCGGGTGTCAGACGCATTGTATACGTAAGTTCCATTGCAGCACTTAATTACTCCATTCTTCCCGCAAAAGAAAGCGGAGGCTATAACCCCGACCGCAGAGACATGTATTATAATTCAAAAAATGATGGTGAACAACTGGCGTTTGAATTGGCAAAAAATACGATATCGACCTGGTGGCCGTGCTGCCCTCAGCCATGATTGGCGGGGAGGCCTTTGCACCACTCAATGTATCCTACAACATTATCGACCTGATCCTGAAAAAACAGATCCCGGTAGAAACAAACATCACGCTGAACTGGATTGAGAGGCAATGCATTATTTATATGCTAACAGGACACGCTTTTAAAAGGACTTGAAACGACAGTACGTTTTTGAAAAAAAATATTAGCGCTGAAGTTGATTTGGGTTCCGGGCTATTGCCACTTTATGTATTTATTTCTGCCGTTTTAAGCTATGTATTTCCGGAGTGTCCCGGGGATCAATTGGCAAAAGCCTATTGCTTTTTTGCTATTTCGGTAACGGGGTGAACCCTAAAGATTTAGTCCACCTAAAGTTCAAAGATATTTACGATGACTATTTGTACTTCATACGAGCAAAGACCGAACGGGCAACCCGCAACGACCGTAAAATTGTAACAGCATCCATAAATGAGTACATGCAAGTGCCCGATCTACAATTAGTGGCATTTGTTTCGATTTGTATAGTCGGTGTTGTATTTTGTATTGCTCCATTACTTGCGGGATAGATGAAAGGATATCATCTCCGCGGTTTCCATCAATAATATCCAAAACTCCCTCAGGGATATTATAATAGGTTGTGGTATAGTCGATTTAAACAGATCACCGCCAGAATGAGTTTAAATCATACAACAGGATTTCCAAACTGTCGGCAATTGGAAAACAAGCAAACCATTTTTGTGTGCCGTAGGCCAGACGTGAACATTGCCTAGCCAAGTCATTGAAAGTGTCAAATATGTGTCATGATTTTGTGATAATTCCCCTTTGTATCGTTAGTGTGCCCGAGACGGGATTGGTCAATTTTTGGCTATAAATCTTTTGTAAACAATACGTGTCAAATGCGCGTCAAGACCGCATTACAGCCGATCTTCAACGCTTTCTACCTATCTATTCGAAGATAGTAATTTAATTTAAATTCGCAACAATCATTGCACAGAAATGACTTCTTTTGACAAACTCAAGATGAAATCGTCTTCAAACAACTATAGTGATAGCTAAAGAAATTTCAGCAAACCTTTCAGGTATAAACACTAAAAACTGGATGAGACAATTCTGCCAAATAATTTTACCAGATTTAAGATAAAAAGGCTTAAATTCAACCATCATCAATTACCCTACTGATTGTACTACTGTTTTAGTAAGGCAACCATCTAGTATAGCTGATTCAGAGCGCCTTAATATAAAAATAGTACATCATGCAATGCTCATCATTAATTACCGGTACCGGAGCGTATATTCCTACTCACATACAAAGAAACAACGACTTCATTAACAGCCAGTTTTATGAATCATTACGAACCCCGATCCTGATCGCTCCGGAAATAACCATTCAAAAATTTAAGGATATAACGGGCATTACCGAACGCCGCTATGCTGCACCACATATTAACACCTCCGATATGGCCGCGGCTGCCGGATGGCAAGCATTAATAAATAGCGGGATAGACCCGGAGACATTGGACCAGATTGTTGTTGCTCATAATTTCGGAGATATTTTTGACGGTGTTTCTCAGTCGCAGAATGTGCCTTCTCTGGCCAGTAAAGTTAAACATATTTTAGGCATACAACAACCAAATTGCATAGCTTACGATGTACTTGTTGGTTGTCCGGGGTGGTTACATGCAGTAATTCAATCACATGCCTGGTTTGCAGCAGGAATGGCCCGTAAAGTGTTGTTGATTGGAGCTGAAACACTTTCGCGTGTAGTTGACGCAAGTGACCGCGATAGTATGATATTTGGTGATGGCGCGGGCGCTGTTGTGATGGAGTATACCGCAACCAATACTAAGCCATCCGGTATTTTAGGTTATTGTGCCCAAACACATAGCACGGAGGAGGTGAACTATATTAACATGGGGACTTGTTTTAATTTAGATGAAAAGAACACACTCTTTATGAAAATGAAAGGCAGAAAGGTATATGAGTATGCATTAAAGCATGTTCCGCTAGCCATGAAAGAGTGCCTTGACAAAAGTAATATTCCAATTGCTGATTTGAAAAAGATTATCATTCACCAGGCCAATGAAAAAATGGATGAAGAAATAGTACAAAGATTCTATAAACTTTATGAAGCCATAGCCCCTTTAGATGTGATGCCGATGTGCATTCAATGGTTGGGAAACAGTTCTGTAGCCACCATTCCCACCCTGTATCATTTGATACGAACTAATCAAATATCCGGGCATGAAATTAACCCGGGGGATATTATTCTTTTCGCATCAGTTGGAGCCGGGATGAACATAAATGCAGTTTGTTACAGAGCTTAAAAAGTGGTTAGAACTAACAAAAAGCATCAGTACCTTTAAGCATGCTTAAGCCATTAGACGTTCAAACAAGAACATTAAACTAAAAAAATGACCGATGACAAACTTGCGGTACTAATCGATGCAGATAATGTACCTTATGCAAATGTAAAAGCTATGATGGAAGAAATTTCTAAAATGGGGACGCCTACCGTCAAACGTATATATGCAGACTGGACAAAACCAACAGTAGCCGGGTGGAAGAGTGTGCTCTTAGAAAATGCCATCACTCCTATTCAACAGTATAGTTATACAAAAGGAAAAAACTCGAGTGATAGTGCGCTTATTATCGATGCGATGGATATTCTTTACTCAGATAAAGTCACCGGATTCTGCATAGTTTCCAGTGATAGTGATTTTACACGACTTGCTACAAGGCTGCGGGAAGCAGGTATGCGCGTAATTGGCTTTGGAGAGAAAAAGACACCTCAGCCTTTTATTTCAGCATGTGATAAATTTATCTACCTGGAAATTCTTGACAATACAAAACAAACTAAAAAAGTTTCATTAACTGATAAAAAGCAAAAAGGCCAATCAAAATCAAATAGTAATGTCGATGCCGAAACGATAAAGCTGATTTCAGACAGTATAGCAGACCTTGCTGACGAATCAGGCTGGGCTTTTCTGGGGAATCTGGGAAGTTTTATTATCAAGAAAAAACCTGATTTCGATCCAAGGATCTTTGGCTTTTCGAAGTTGTTGCCACTTATCAAAGATATTGGCCAATTTGAAATTGATGAACGCGAATCCGGAGTACCCAACGTAAGGCATATCTTTATCAGGCATCGATGAAGTTAATTAAC
>JBCNOR010000501.1:0-4223 GCA_039593785.1 Niabella sp.
AGGAGAAAGCCGGTTTAGTGGTATTACATGGTTTGCTGGGGATATTGCTGGTCATCCCGGCGCTAAGCTTTGTTTTTCCACCATCAGACAGTGTATTAAACCCGCAATTCTTTAGCAACAAATGGCAGCTGAAACAGCAGGCAGCCACTATTGTACTGGCGCCATTGCGGGCGCTGATGCCCATACCTGTATGGTGGGACGGCCATTTCTGGAATACGCAATTCCTGATAGATGCACAGCGGCAGTTCCCGGTGTTAAAGATCGTTAACCCAATTTTATCTTTAGGGTTACTGGTGCTGGTGTTTTTTATACTCCGTGGTAACAAGAAAAGCCTGCTCCTGTTTGGGGTAAATTTATTGCTCACCTTTGCTACTGCTGCTATTTTTCCTTTAACCAGCGCACGTTACGTAGGGTTTATTTATATAGGGTTTATTGTGGCGTATTGGTTATATGCCAGTGAAACGCCTACCACTCTCGGGGCGCGTAGATTGGCAGGTATTTTATTGGCATTACAGCTGGCCGGTGGTGCGATCGCTGTTACAAAGGATATCCGTTACCCTTTTTCAAATACTTACAGAGCACATGGGTTATTTTCGGAAGTGCCGCCCAGCGATAAAATAGTTACGGATTACTGGTGTTTGAATGTATTATCCGCTTTTGTAGATAAACCTTTTTATTGCGTGGACCTGGGCCAGGAGGTAACTTTTTTGAAGTGGAAGGCGGATGTGTTTAAGACTGTTATTAGTGGTGAAAGCACGCATTATGACGGTATGATGAAGTATATGGCGGTTAATAATTTGCGGTATGTGTATTTTATGACCATTTATTCACCGGAGGCGCTGCGCAAGCTGGATCCGCAGTTCGTGGATTGTTTTAAGCTGGAGCTGATAGATAAAAGGGAGGGAGCGATAGAGAAGTATGGGGATCTGTATTTGTATAGGGTGAGGGAGAGGTAGGGGTTAATGATAATATTCAATAAGATGAAAGCGATAATTGCTATATCTTTTTTAGTCGTCCTTGTTGCCTGTACACCGAAAATGTCTCAGCAAACTTTTGCCGGGAAGAAGTTTGAGAGCCCGCGCGGACATATTTATGGAGGAAATAAACTGTATTTCGATACGGATAGCACATTTAGATATGCCGGGTATGGACCTGCGGTTTTTGTATCAGCGGGATATTGGAAGTATGACGCTGCAAAGCATGAAATAGTATTGGTTTCAGATGCGAAATTAATTAAACCCCTTTCAAGAGAGAAGTTTGATTCAATGTGGGTTGATTTGCGAGGCAAGGTTATAAGTGTAAGGTCAGCAAATAAGATCTTATTTGAAGATATAGTATATACCCTAAGACAATAAATCCGGTAGTATATATTGCCTATGAATAGATGTAACGTCGATTTATATCCGAATGAATACATACAGCACAACCGTTCCATTGATAACTTTTAAACGCTCTTTGAAGATAGATTTATTCGTGTTATGTGGCTTGATGCTTTTAGGGATGTATTTCTTTAGTTTTTTTTGGTGGGGAAACAACCTGAAGGTAGTATTCTTTTTTGGAGGACTAGTAGCTTTACGGATCGCGATTTCGTTTAAAAACTATGATCAGATCGGTGTTATTACTTTGGATTTAAATAAGATCCTGATCAAGGAGGAGGAAGATATACAATCATATAACATTCAGGACTTCAAAGAGATTAAGATCCTTTTAATGGAAATACAAGGCGAATTTTATTCAACGAAGGTTCTTTTTTTAAAGCAAGGGTCCAATAATTATATTAAGTTCAATTATCACGAAGAAGAAAAGAAGTTCCAGTTTTTGCTGGAGGAGCATCAGGTTGTTTCATTGCGTGCAATTTTTGAGGGGTGGAAGCGGATGATATTAAGTTTAAGATAAGCAATGCAACGAGTGAGAAGTTTTCTGGTTGAGAAGAAAAATTAAGATGTTAATCGTTGATCATCTTCTGAAGACTATAATTGATCTGGCACAACAAACGCTAATTAAACAATGAAGGATAATCTCAGTGCATTGCTTTTGGGGTTCTTATGGTGCTTTTGTTTCGGTTGTAATCAATCCAAAGCAAGACTTAAAGAGGCTGATTCTTTTTACCTGAAAACCGGGCTAATGGATAGGCTCAGTATCCCATTAATAAAGCCCTATAAGCTTATTAAGACAAGTGATACAGAGTGGCGCCTTGAATTACAAACCACCAAACTGTTGGCTCTTTCCATACATAATGTGCAGGGGGCGGATATTGTCAAAAATAAGATCTTGATTTATTCTAAAGGAGGAACAGAAGTGAATAATATTCAGTACGATGAGCTGTGGTTTATTATAGACCCAGCTTCTCTGAGCGAGCAAGCCTTTCCTTCATTTAAGGCATTTAAAAAGGCTCTGAGCGGAGCTAACATCAGTAGTGTTAATCTGAGGGACCCAGATACTTTCTACAAAGAACTTTATAATAAAAGCGCTGATGACAAAAAACAATAGTATTTGAGAACATTTGAATGATATTATCGATTAGAATTTCTCTTAGAAGACATTAAAATCATCTATTAATTATGTATAAAGGATTATTATCGTTTTATTATTACTATGGATTAATAGCTGTATTGGTCAATCTTTTAAGCAGGTATCAAAAATGATACGGTATAGTAATAAGCAACAGGACAAGCGTTTTGCCCAAAAGAATTACAAAATAAGAGCTGAGTTGTATGAAAAAGGAAAGCTTAATTTTTTTAAAAAGGAAATTGATACTTTATGGATTTTGGAATCTCTGATAATGGAAAGTGGAATAACAGTTGGCAGGATCTGGAATAAGGATGACAATATTGAATATTCTTCCCCGGCTGGAATGCTTGATTCTGCAAAATATAAACCGTTTAGTCAGCATGTATGTGAGCTAATTGAAAATTGGGATACGTTAAAGATTAAAATAGAAGAAAATGCTCGAGGGGTAGTTTTTGATTCTAAACATGTTTATGCGACCAGAGTTATTAAAACCTTAAAAGGTATTAAAATTGAATATCTGTCATTTAACGATTTAAACAACTAAGTGATGATAGCAATTACTTCGAATCCATAATACGGGATGGTTTAAGAGTATTACATAATAAATGAATTGTATTTGTTTAATTTTTATGTAATGCTGACGTTGGTAAGCTGAAAAAAAATATTTTCTTTTACATCTGAAACTATACCTGGAAAGTAATGTTGTTACCCATAAGTGCATAAACCCATACTTTCTACTGCATGTTTTCATAAGCGATCATAGTCACCCTATTTGTGGATGTTGAGAGTGCAGTACTATGCCCGCTAATTAGATCCCTTAATAAAGTAGCGTACATGCCTTACCATGAAAGAGCATCAACGGTTAGCCATTGGTTGATCTGTTCTGCTATCATATTCCTGTGCCTGATAAGCGGTTATGTTGCGCAAGCACAAACCACTGATAGTGCTGCTATTGCTGTATCCCAGATGCCTGCTAGATATTTCTCGCAGGTGACCGGTAAGTCCCAAAGAATGCAGCAACAGGTTGATAAACGTACTGCCAAAGCCTTGCAACGCCTGCAAAAGCAGGAAGAAAGAATGCAGTCCAAACTGGCAAAGATGGATTCCATTGCAGCAAAGAATATTTTTAGTCATTCCATTGATTCACTGGGCAATCTTAAATCAAAGCTGCAGCAAAAAGCCGGGAAGTATAATCTATCTGCATTAGGTGCTAATTACTCCGGTTACCTGGATACGTTGCAAAATTCTCTATCTTTTCTTAAAGGTGCTAAAGATCTTGGTGGCCAGTCCAAAGCCTTACAAGATAAGGTAAGCGGCTCCCTGAAAAGTGTGCAGGACCTGCAGGCGAAGTTCCAACAAGCAGAACAAATTAAAGCCTACATTCGCGAACGCCGGCAGCAGTTGAAAGCTCAGCTGGCGCAATACACTGGCTTCACTAAGGATCTCCAGAAATACAACAAGGAAGCCTATTACTATGGGCAACAGCTAAAGGAGTACAAAGAAGTGCTCAAAGACAAAAAGAAGGCAGAAGCCAAAGCCATGGAGGTGCTGAAGAAAGTACCCGCCTATAACGACTTCCTGCAGAAACATTCCCAGCTGGCAGGTTTGTTTAACCTCTCTGGCGGCAGCAATACCGCGCAAAACCTGGAAGGACTGCAAACCCGTAACCAGGTGGAGCAGCTCATACAGCAACGTTTAGGCGGCAGCGGGCC
>JBCNOR010000502.1:0-4216 GCA_039593785.1 Niabella sp.
CCTGCGCTTTCTTTGGCTCTTTACTCAGGACACAGGGTTGATATAAAAGACAAAAGAAGATTGATTTTACAAGGCGTTACAGGCTACCTGCTGGCTGGCATCACCCTGTTTGCTTTATCAACCCGGCAAGCACAGGACTTTTTGCATATACGGCATATTACCTGGTTTATATACGGCGTATTCTTTTTTACCGGCATTCTCCGCTCCTTTGTAGGTCCTTCTTTTAGCGCCATGCTGGCTACTATTGTGCCCAAAAATTTATTACAGAATGCTACCACCTGGAACCAGGGCACCTGGTTGTCTGCTTCCGTAACCGGGCATGCGGTGGGAGGCTTTCTCATTGCCTTTATCGGGATCAGCAATACCTTGTTAGTGGTTTGCTGTATTATTTTCGCAAGCTTAATTTTTCTTTACCAGCTAAAGCCCAAACCACCTCTTCAAACCAATATGGAAAAGAGAACCTGGGAAAGTGTAAAAGAGGGTTTGAATTTTGTTTTCAAAACCAAGGCATTGCTGGCTGCTATGGCGTTGGACATGTTTGCCGTTCTTTTTGGTGGCGCTGTGGCCATGATACCGGTTTTTGCAAAAGACATTTTGAAAATAAGTCCATTGGCATACGGATGGTTAAATGCGGCTACCGATATTGGCGCTATTAGTGTTGTGATTATCTTAACTCTCTGGCCCATGAAAAAAGCACAGGGCCGGAAAATGTTGCTGGCCGTAGCGGGATTTGGTTGCTGTATTGTTTTATTTGGCTTATCCAAATGGTTTTTATTATCTTTTTCCGTGATGCTGTTGGCAGGCATACTGGATGGTGTAAGCGTAGTGGTGCGTGGCACGGTAATGCAGCTGCTAACTCCTGATCATATGCGCGGCCGCGTCAGCAGCGTAAGTAGCATGTTTGTAACCAGTAGTAATGAGCTGGGACAATTTGAAAGCGGTGTGATGGCACGCACTATGGGGGCCATACCTTCGGTAGTCTTCGGCGGCTTTATGACAATAGCAGTTGTTGTTACTACCTGGTTTAAGGCGCCTACCTTGCGTAAATTCGAATATTAGTTGATCATCCCTTACCCTGTACTTTATGAATATACAAAGAATTACTACCGACCAGGTATTGCTGGTCACCGACTTATTTAATCAATACCGGATTTTTTACAAACAGGCTTCGGACATAGCACTGGCTGAAAAGTTTCTTACGGAAAGGCTGGCGAATAATGAATCCGTAATTTTCGTAGCTATGGTAAACGGCCAACCAGCAGGCTTTACCCAGCTCTACCCCACTTATTCTTCTATGCGTGTTTCAAAAAACTGGATCTTAAATGATCTGTATGTAAACGCTGATCAAAGAAAGCAGGGCATTGGCGCTGCATTGATCGATACGGCTATGAACTTTGCCCGCGAAGACGGCGCTACTTATCTGGCATTGTCCACGGCTATAGATAATTATACAGCACAAAGTCTTTACGAAACGATAGGTTTCGTAAAGCAAGACCCGGATACCGCTTTTTTTGATTACCGCATTGCTTTAAAATAAGAAAGCCGGCACTTGCATACCGGCTTCCAACAACTTAAAAACAAGACCAGTTATATCACTCTCACACGTAAAACACCTTCGATCGCTTTTATTTTAGCAATGCTTTCTTCGCTGCTTACGCTTTCCAGATCCAAAATAGTATAAGCATAATCGCCGCGGCTTTTGTTGATCATATCCTTGATATTGATCTGAGCATCAGCCAAAGCTGTTGATATTTGCCCTACCATGTTTGGAATATTTTTATGAGCTACCGTAATACGCTGAACACCCGATAAAGGCATTTCGCAATTCGGGAAATTTACCGAGTTCCTGATATTACCCGTTTCGAGGTATATCTTGGTTTGTATAGCGGCCATATGCGCACAATTATCTTCAGACTCGGGTGTAGACGCACCCAGGTGAGGGATAGCGATCACGCCAGGCCTGTTGATCATCTTTTCATTAGGAAAATCGGTTACATAACCACCAACTGTTCCAACCTCTATCGCTGCCAGGATATCATCATCATTTACCAGTTCGCCACGGGATAAATTGATCACGCGTACGCCTTTCTTCATCTGTGCAAAAGCTTCTGCATTTAATGTACCCTTTGTTTGTGCATTATATGGGATATGCAGGGTGATATAATCTGCTTTTTCGAAGATCGTTTTCAGATCAGTAGCTTTCTTAACGGCTCTTGATAATCCCCATGCAGCATCTACCGAAATAAACGGATCATATCCTAATACTTCCATGCCCAGGTTAACCGCTGCGTTAGCGATCAATACGCCAATGGCGCCCAAACCAATTACACCCAGCACCTTCCCTTCAATTTCAGGTCCTACAAACTGCGCCTTTCCTTTTTCCACTTCTTTGGCAACATCCTGGGTAAGACCATTAGCCCAGTTGATCCCATCTACAATTTTACGGGAAGAGATCAGCATAGAAGTGATCGCCAGCTCTTTTACAGCATTGGCATTAGCACCCGGTGTATTGAACACTACAATTCCTTTTTCAGCGCACTTATCGGTAGGAATATTGTTTACACCTGCGCCGGCGCGTGCAATGCTCAAAAGCGATTCAGGAAATTCCATCTCGTGCATCGACGCGCTTCTTAAAAGAATTCCGTCGGGGTTAGCGGCGTCATCCGCAATGGTATAACCTTCACCAAATTTTTCCAAACCGGTTTTGGCTATTTTATTTAATGTTTTAATTATATAAGTCATCTTGCAATCAGTAATTAATAAAAAGTAATTATTTGTTGTTTGTTTCGAATTGTTTCATGAAGTCAACCAGTTTCTGCACGCCTTCGAGAGAAATAGCATTATAGATGCTGGCACGCATACCCCCTACCGACCTATGTCCTTTTAATTGAACAAAACCTGCTGCTGTAGCTTCTTTAATAAACTTAGCGTCTATTTCCTCGTTACCTGTAACAAAAGGAATATTCATTACAGAACGGTCTTTACCAGCTACCGTGCTCTTGAACAAAGAAGACTCATCCAGGAAGTTATAGAGGGTATTAGCTTTTTCGATATTGATTTTCTCAATAGCTGTAACACCCCCCTGTTCTTTCAGCCAGTTCAATACCAGCCCTATCAGGTAAATACCAAATGTAGGCGGTGTGTTGTACATACTTCCGTTTTCAATATGCTCTTTGTAATTGAACATAGTAGGCGTAAAGTCCATTGCATTGCCCGCCAGGTCTTCGCGAATGATCACAACGGTTACACCAGCAGGCCCCAGGTTTTTCTGAGCTCCTGCGTATATTAGACCAAACTTCGATACATCATAATGTTTTGAAAGGATATCAGAGGACATATCGCCTACCAAAGGCACATTACCGGTATCAGGCAGTTCAGCAAACCGGGTACCATAAATAGTGTTATTGGTAGTAATGTGAAAATAGTCGGCATCCTTATCAAATGTAGCCGGGTCCAGCTCAGGAATATAGCTAAAGGTTTTATCTTCAGAAGAGGCTATAACATTTACCGTACCATAGCGCTTTGCTTCCTTGATCGCTTTTTTAGACCAGGCGCCGGTATTTACATAATCTGCTTTTTTGTTCCTGTTCATCAGGTTCAGCGGCACCATCGCAAACTGAGATGAAGCCCCTCCCTGCAAAAACAAAACCTTATAGTTATCAGGCACCTGCATTAATTCGCGTAACGAACTTTCTGCCGAATCAAGAATGGACATGAAATCTTTGGAGCGGTGGCTCATTTCCATCACGCTCATTCCACTTGTTCCATAGCACAGCATTTCGCTTTGTGCTTTCTTTAAAACCTCTTCTGGTAAAGCAGAAGGGCCGGCCGAAAAATTGTAAACTCTTTGCATTGCCTATTAATTATTGTTTAAAATATTGAGGCGCGAATTTAAACTTATCTAACGTAATTACAATCCTGCACTGTCGATTTTTAACAGTTATGCACATTTAGTGAATAAACAGAGGTTACCAAACGGCCTCATACCTGATAAAATATGGACTTTCTGCAGGGGGTTCCCTCAATAATGATGGACCCCATCAGTAATTTTCCTGAAGCATCTTCATTATTACTTAAAGCATATTCAGGTTAAAAGGCGGAAAACTGATGTATAATTCGGGGGAGGAAAATAATTCCACCTGTGATCAAGGCTCCTATAGAAACGATCAAAACAGCTGCAGCGGCCAGATCCTTAACCATCTTTATTTTTTCAAGT
>JBCNOR010000503.1:0-4208 GCA_039593785.1 Niabella sp.
GGCATATCATGAAAATATATAGTCACTATGGCTATAATGACTTCATTATATGCCTGGGCTATAAAGGCTATATGATCAAGGAATACTTTATGAATTACTTTCTCCATAATGCGGATCTTACCATCGATATAAAAAATAATGATGTCACTTATCACGCAAACAACAGTGAAGATTTTAAGATAACGTTGGTGGACACAGGGCTGCCTACCAAAACTGC
Organism: Niabella sp.; assembly: GCA_039593785.1. Classification (GTDB taxonomy): domain Bacteria; phylum Bacteroidota; class Bacteroidia; order Chitinophagales; family Chitinophagaceae; genus Niabella. The sequence continues at coordinate 218 of JBCNOR010000503.1, forward strand.
CGGCAGGCTCCAAAGAGTGCGGCAATATATAGGCAATGAAGACTTTATGTTGACCTATGGAGATGGCGTAAGCGATGTAAACATAAGGGAGTTGCTGGATTTTCACAAAAAGGGTGATAAAATTGCCACCGTAACCGCAGTGCAGATGGATTCGAGATTTGGAGGCATGGACCTGGATGATTCGGGAGCCGTTACGTCTTTTAGAGAAAAGGCCAAGGATGAAGGAAAGTGGATCAATGGCGGTTTTTTTGTTTTAAAGCCGGAAGTATTTAATTATCTGAAAGAAGACATGAGTGAAATGATGTGGGAAGATGAGCCTTTGGAAAAGCTGGCTGATGATGGAGAGTTGCAGGCTTATCAGCATACTGGTTTCTGGAAACCAATGGATGCCCTCCGTGATAAAATGGAGCTGGAACAATTATGGCAATCAGGACAAGCTAAATGGAAACTGTGGTAAACAAACAAAATTTGATAAATGCCTACGCTGGTAAAAAAGTTTTTGTAACCGGCCATACCGGCTTTAAAGGCACCTGGTTAAGTATTCTGCTAAATATGCTGGGAGCAGAAGTGAAAGGCTATGCCTTGACTCCTGAACATGAGCTTTCCATTTTTAATCTAACAAAGCCACTGTCTGGCAGCAGGTCTGTAATAGCCGATATCAGGAATAAAGAAAAATTAAAAAGCGAGATCCTGGATTTTGCTCCTGACTTTATTTTTCATTTGGCAGCACAGCCATTGGTCCGGCTCAGCTACCAGATACCTGCAGAAACCTTCGAGGTAAACGCAATTGGCACTGCCAACCTGCTTGAAGTACTTACCGGCTTGAATAAAAAATGTACCACTATCATAATTACGACTGATAAAGTTTACGAGAATAAGGAGCAGGATATATTATATAGGGAAGAAGACAGGCTTGGTGGCTACGATCCGTATAGCGCAAGCAAGGCGTGTACAGAAATTGTTGTTGATTCATTCAGAAACTCCTTTTTTAATACCAGCACGCACGCTATACATCAAAAAGCAATTGCCAGCGCAAGAGCCGGTAATGTAATTGGTGGCGGCGACTTTAGCAAAGACCGGATTATCCCGGATATAGTACGGGCCTTAAAGAATAACCAACCTGTTATTGTAAGGAATCCCAATGCTGTAAGACCCTGGCAACATGTGTTAGAGCCGGTAACGGGCTATCTTTTGCTGGCGCTACGATTAAACGAGGATATTCAATTTTCAGGCGCTTATAATTTCGGGCCCAGGCCTGACGACCATTTGCCGGTAAAAGACCTGGTAGCGCTTTCTATCAAAGCCTGGGGACACGGAACATGGATTGATCAATCAGATACAATACAACCGCACGAAGCCACGTTATTGAAACTGGATATTCAAAAAGCGCTCAACCATTTACACTGGACACCTAAAATGGATGCTTCAGTTGCTATCGGCAAAACTTTAGATTGGTATAAAAACGTGCAGGCAGAAAATGCCCTGGCTTATACCCAACAGCAAATTGAAGACTATTTGGAGCTATGATTTTTGAACCGACACCATTAGATGGAAGTTATGTTATTACACCCTCCCCAAGGGGTGACAACCGTGGGTGGTTCATGCGTTCTTTTTGCAAGCAAGAGTTTGAAGCCATTGGACATACCAAAGAGTGGGTACAAATGAATCATTCCTTTACAGCAACCCGGGGAACAATCAGGGGTATGCATTTCCAAGTTAAACCCTACGAGGAGATAAAACTGGTGAGATGTATTGCAGGTTCAGTGTTCGATGTAATAATTGATTTAAGAGAAGGATCACCCGGTTATTTGAGATGGTTTGGAGCAGAGCTCTCTGCCGACAATAAGAAAAGTCTTTATATCCCCGAAGGATTTGCACACGGGTTTCAAACGCTCACTGAGAACGCAGAGCTACTGTATCTGCACTCAGCATTTTACACCCCAGGTTATGAATCGGGTATTTTATACAACGATCCCAAAATAAATATACAATGGCCCCTGCCTTTGACCGAAATTTCTGAAAGAGACAAAAACCATCCACTATTATAAAGAATATTAAATGAATTGCAGATTTTGTAACACATCGCTCAACGATATTTTTATAGACCTTGGAAATGCTCCGGCATCTAACTCTTTCCTGAGTGCAGGCCAGGAGAATGAACCTGAAACGTTTTATCCGCTAAAAGTTTACACCTGCCCCAAATGTTTCCTGGTACAGGTAGATGAGTATAAAAAATCTGATGCTATATTCAACAACGAGTATGTATATTTTTCATCCTATTCTACCAGCTGGTTGGCTCATGCAAAAAAATACACCGACAATATGCAGGAGCGGTTTGGATTAGATCAGAACTCTTTTGTGATTGAAATAGCCAGTAACGATGGCTACCTGCTGCAATATTTTAAAGCAAAAGATATACCTGTTTTAGGTATAGAGCCAACCGCCAATACCGCTTCGGCAGCTGCCGAAAAAGGCATTGAGAGTGTTATAGACTTTTTTGGAGTAAGGCTTGCGGAAGAACTGGCAGCCCAGGGAAAGCATGCCGATCTACTATTAGGAAATAATGTGTTGGCACACGTACCCGATATTGTGGATTTTGTGGGTGGCATGAAAATATTACTCAAACCGGGAGGTGTTATCACGATGGAGTTTCCTCATTTATTGCAATTGCTTCAAAACAACCAGTTTGATACCATTTATCACGAGCACTTCTCTTACCTGTCCTTTTATACAGTAAAGCAAATATTCGAGTCGCAGCAGTTGGAGATGTTTGATGTCGAAGAATTGCCTACCCATGGAGGTTCATTAAGAATTTACGCAAAGCATAAAAACGACGGCACACACACTATCTCCGCCAACGTTAATGCAATGCTTGAAAAAGAAGTGCATGCGGGCTTAACAGATATAAATACCTATCAAAATTTCCAGGAAAAAGCATTTCAAATCAAAACAGATCTGATCAGTTTTTTAATCGATCAAAAAAGATCGGGTAAAAAAGTGGCGGCTTATGGTGCCGCAGCGAAAGGTAATACCCTTTTGAATTATTGCGGCATTAAAAACGACCTGATCGATTTTGTAGTGGATGCCAACCCCCATAAACAAAATAAATTATTGCCCGCCAGTCACATCCCGGTTGTAAATGAAGCCGTATTAAAAGCAGAACAACCCGATTTTATCATCATTCTCCCATGGAATTTGAAAGATGAAATCACAGCTCAATTAAGTTATGTAAATGATTGGGAAGGGCAGTTTGTAGTAGCGATACCTCAATTGACAATAATTAAATAAGTGAAGGTTTTAGTTACAGGCGCAACCGGCTTTATTGGCAATTACGTAATCAAGGAGTTGTTAAAGCGAAACCATACGGTTGTGGCTACCTCTTTAAATAAAGAGAAAGCCGCACAAGCAAGCTGGTTTAACCAGGTAACCTATATTCCTTTTAACATTAATGATATACCTCAGGAGACCGATCTTTTTCAATTATTTCAACAACCTGAATGCATTATTCATTTGGCGTGGGAAGGGCTTCCCAATTATAAATCTGAACATCACATAAAACATAACCTTCCGCTACATCAGTTATTCCTGAAAAAGCTGGCTGCAGGCGGAGCAACAAATATCAATATAACCGGAACCTGCTTCGAATATGGCATGCAGGAGGGATGTTTATCTGAAGAGATGCCTGCTCAGCCCGACAATTACTACGCAATAGCCAAAAATCAACTCAGGCTTTTTGCAGAAGAGCTGGTACAACAATATCCATATTCCCTAAAATGGTTAAGGCTATTTTATATGTTTGGAAAAGGCCAGGCCGCTAATTCCTTAATTTCACAATTGGACAAAGCCCTGGAGAACAATGAAAAAGATTTTAACATGAGCGGTGGCGAGCAGGTACGCGACTTCCTGCCCATTAAGCTTGTAGCTAACTATATTGTAGCTGCCAGTTTACAAACTGAAGTAACCGGCATTATTAATATCTGTAGCAATCAAC
>JBCNOR010000504.1:0-4192 GCA_039593785.1 Niabella sp.
ATGAACGCGCCAAGGCAGTCATTGTATACAACAGGAAAAATATAGTCAGCAGTTTCTTCATCGGGTGCTCATTAAATTAAAATACCGAAGATTTCTGTTCACGGTTCAAATCCAGCCTAAGGGAGAAAACATGGGTAAACAAAGGATTAGACTGATTGGCCAGGTTAGCGAATGCATAATCAATTACAACTGATTTAATCCTGAACCCAACACCTACACTGGGCTGGTAGATCCAGACCCGTTTTTGATTCGTCGTATCACCATCTGCCAGTCCCTTTTGAAAGTTATTAATCCCCCCCCTTACAAAAAAGATATTCTTATATCCATACTCCAATCCCACTTTAGGATCAATACTAACGGCATCACTACTTACCAACGTATTTCGTTTTCCGTCAAAAGTCAGGTCAAAGTCGGTCTCTGCCAGTACCGTTGAAGTTTTGCCGATGGTAAACAAACGCGATGCAGCTAATGTTAGTCTTGGCGCCGTAAGCTCCGATGATCGTACCGGGATTTCGTTCTTCGTAAGATATAGCACTTCTTTCTCCTTCTCCGTAAAATTGAACGTCCAGGTATTGAAAGTGCTGGTAATGTCCTTGGCCACAGCGCCAAATCTCCAGTTATCTTTAAATATCTGCAAACCGGCATCCAAACCAAAGCCCCAGGCTTGCGCAAATTTCCCTACATTCCGATAGATCACTTTGGCATTGGCGCCAAAATTTATTGTACTATTCTCCGTTTTTTTCAGGTTTTGTCCATACGATAAAAGGAACGCATAATCAGCCGAAGAAAAGGTCTGGATATTGTTATAATTGAGCGAACCGTCAGGATTTACCAGGAACAGGGTATTGGGTATATCATCAACAGCAAACCTCATAGCAGAAAGCCCCAACACTCTTTTTTCATTGGTAGTAGGTATGGCCACATTGGCAAAGTCATATTTACCAATTCCTGCAAAATACTCCGAATGCATTAAATTTACTTCTGTACGGCCCTGCACATTTACCAGGCCTGCGGGGTTCCAATAACCGGCAGTACCATCTGCTACAGAAGCTGCCTGGGCGCTTCCCATCGCCAGTCCCCGGGCTCCGGCGCCAATATTCAGGAATTCATTAGAGTATTTTCTAAACTGCGCTACAGATACATGGCAACAGAGTTGAACTGCCAGGAATATGCTCGCAAACGGGATATATTTTCTAATAGTCACTAAACAGTTATTAATATTTTACGGGTCAGCTCCATACTGCACTTACTTAATGGCCTTTCACTTGATCAAAACCATAGGGCTCATGCGAAATTAACACTATCATACAAATCAGCAACAGAATTAGTTAAATGCTTAATAATATTCGCCCAACAAGGTAAAAACGTACTTTTGCGCCCATGGATTTAATAAAAGAACTGAAATGGCGTGGAATGGTGCAGGATATGATTCCCGGCACCGATGAGCAATTGAAAAAAGAGATCACTACCGGTTATATTGGCTTTGACCCAACAGCAACCAGCCTGCATATCGGCAGCCTGGTACCCATCCTGCTTTTGGTACACATGCAAAAAGCAGGACACCGTCCTATTGCTCTTTTAGGTGGCGCTACGGGTATGATTGGTGACCCCAGTGGTAAAAGCGAGGAAAGAAACCTGTTGAATGAGGCACAATTAGCCGAAAATGTAGCCGGTATCAAGGCTCAGCTGGAAAAGTACCTGGATTTTGACGCATCGAAGCCTAACGCTGCCCTGATGGTGAACAACTATGACTGGTTTAAAACGATTTCGTTTATCGATTTTTTAAGGGATGCCGGAAAACATATCACTGTAAACTATATGATGGCGAAAGACAGTGTAAAAAAACGTTTTGAAGGAGAAGTTGGGATCAGCTATACGGAATTTGCCTACCAGCTGATGCAGGGCTACGATTTCTATCATTTGTTTAAAGTGCATAATTGCAAATTGCAGATGGGTGGGAGCGACCAGTGGGGTAATATCACCACCGGTACTGAGTTTGTACGCCGTAAAGCTCAGGGTGATGCGTTTGCTTTTACCTGCCCGTTGATTAAAAAAGCAGATGGTACGAAATTTGGCAAAACAGAAAGTGGTAATGTTTGGCTAGACCCTGAACGTACTACTCCCTACCAGTTTTACCAGTTTTGGTTAAATGCCAGCGATGCCGATGCTGAGAACTGGATCAAAATATTTACATTTTTAGATGAGCCTACCATCAATCAGCTCATTGAAGAACATAAAAAAGATGCAGCAAAACGCCTTTTGCAAAAATCCCTGGCCCGCGAAGTGACCACTTTTGTTCATGGAGCCGCCGCTTACGAGCAGGCTATCGCTACTACTGAAAAGCTTTTTGCCGACCAGAATAAGCCTGCCGAAGAAATGAGCATTGAAGACCTGGAAGGCATGGCTGGAATTGTAAAATCTAACATCGGTAAAGAGGCGATTACGAATGGGATTGATATCGTAAGCCTTTTGGCTGATGCCAAAATAACCGCCAGCAAAGGTGAGGCCCGCAAATTGGTTCAGGGGGGCGGCATACAGCTCAATCGTAGAAAGGTAGAAGATGCGCTGCTATCAGTGGGCAATGACAACCTGTTACATAACAAATACCTGCTACTTCAGAAAGGGAAGAAAAATTACTACCTCGTTGAGGTTATCGGATAAAGATTTAAAGGGAGCTTTCGCTCCCTTTTTCAATACCTTATCTTTTAAGAAAAATAAAAACAGCACCTATAAAAGTAAGCGCTATGATCAGTCGCCGGTAGCTGGTATCTTTTATCAATGTCACCACCCTGATACCTAATAAAAAACCGGCCAGCAGAGCAGGTAGCAATAATGCATCCGTTTTTAAACTATCCAGGGTTACATTTTTCCACACGAATACCTGGAAGGGTAATTTAAAGAAATTGATCGCGAGGAATACCCATGCCGCTGTACCAATAAAGTTATTCTTCGGCATCCGCATCGCTAAAAAATAAATATTAGCGAACGCTCCCGCCAGGTTGCCGATCATCGTAGCAAAACCGGAGATCAATCCCATGCCAGATACAAAGAGTTTATTGGAAGGCACGATCATTGTTTTTCTCACTTCCAAATACAACATAATAATGACGATTATTACAATAATGGTAGCCATTATTTTCCTGAACACGGCTTCGTTCATGTGCTGACCGGCAAAAACACCCACCAATATACCCACTACCATCCAGGGAATCAGTTTCCAAAAATGCTTCCACTCCGCATGCCGGTGATAATACTTTACCGCCATCAGGTCAGCTGCACATAACAGGGGCAACACTACGCCTGTTGAAGCTTTACCTCCCAAAACGATCGCCATCAGGGTTACGTTCAACATATCAACCCCCTTTAGTCCGGCCTTGGACAGCCCGATAAAAAAAGCTGACAGGGCAAGGAGCGCCCAGTTAGTTAAGGAATAACCTTCAAATAATGTTTGCAAAAACCTTCTTTAGTTAATAATTACAAATAGCACCTGATGTTATTTTAATTGCTTAACCGCCTTCCACATTTCCTGCGCTACCAACAGGTTACCGGCTCCGTTAAGATGTACGCGATCGGTAGTGAGAATACCTTTTTCTTCGTTGGCCGGATTATTTTTGTCCAGGTAATTCATAAACGACTGGCGCAGGTCTACCAGTGGTATATTATTTTTTGCTGCATATTCGCGAATCCATTTGGCATAAAAATTCAGGTCGCCATCCTGCAAATTGGAATCATCGTTTCTTTCGCCGATTACAGATGGCGTACACATAATTGGCTGTATGCCCGCCTGCTTCATTTTATTGATCATCTTATCATAGAAAGCGCCAAATTTACTGAGCTCAGTTCCCGTACCACTTGTTGTTTTGTGCCAAACATCATTAATACCAATATACACTACAACAATATCCGGCTTCTGGTCCAATACATCTTCCTGGAAACGATAAAACAGGTCATATACCCGGTTTCCCCCAATTCCTTTTCCTATAAACTCAAAACTTTCCGCCAGCTTATCCTGCTTGCAAAGACTGTCCACCTTGGGTATATAGCCATTGGGGCCAGCGCCCTGCTGGGTAATGGAGTCCCCAAAAAATATTACTTTTTTCTTTTTAACGGGTTGAAAGGCAATAAGCGCAATGGCTGCAAGCGTTAGAACATACTTCATGTGTTGATACTTTTTTAGTAGGATATTTAATAT
>JBCNOR010000505.1:0-4178 GCA_039593785.1 Niabella sp.
GCACCAAACATTTCCAGCGTTACATAGGTAGTTTCCCTTCTATATCTCCTCAGGCCACTTACAATGGTCATAGCGCTGTCATCTGCGGTAGTAGTATCGCTGTAATCATATTTAAAAATACCTGATTGCAATCCTTCATCCAGGTAAACAACATGATAACCATCTACCAACCCTGCTCTTATTTGTGCCATCGTAGCAGAAGGAACCTGGTTGATCGTTCCTGTGTCCGTTTCGTCATCGGTTTCTAATGGCAGCTCTGCGCTTTTTTTTAAGCAGGCCGTCAAACCCGCCAGCAGTACTACAACTGCGATTATATTTCTATGTTTCATGGCTTCCCGTTTTATATGTTTTGAGTTAAGAATCCCGTAAATAATTGGGTTAAAAAGTCAGCACCTGTCCCTTTGCCTTCAGCCGTTGGGTAAGTTGCGCGATATCTACCTGCTGCACTGTAGCTTTACTTTCTATCGCCAATGCTGCTGCAATGCCTGCGCTCTCCCCCATTACCATCCATGCAGGTTCTACCCGCAGCGAGCAAAAAGCTACATGCGAAGCCGAAGCGCACACCGGCACCAGCAGGTTAGTGCATTCATTGGCCTTTGGTATCATACACCTGTAAGGAATCTGGTATGCAATGCCCCTGCCATCGATCCTGGTTTTCGCAGGGAAAATAGTGCCTTCGTTAATGAATCCTCCGTCAGGCTTTGCAATCCGCTGGCAGTCGTGTGAATCGATGGGAAAAGATCCCACACCAATGGCATCAGGCTTTTCTTTATCTTCCAGAATATCCTTTTGCGTTAAAAAGTAGGCGCCCACCATTCGCCGGGCTTCCCGTACATAAAGTACAGGAGGGAAATGACCATATTGTACAAACTCATCTTTGGCGTAGCCCATATTCTTCATACGCAATCTTACTTTTTCAGGTACAGCCGGGTCGGTCATCAGAAAATACAGTAGCCCCTGTGTATAAACAACGTGCTGCTGCCAGATCTCCCGCCTGCGTCCCGGCGATGCTTCAGGGTAGTCCCAATTTTCACCCACCAGGCCGGTGGAAAGCTGGTGGCCGATGCCATTGTTACCGTCAAGCTTATTTCCGGGCAGCGGGTAAAGGTCAAACGGGATACCGCTATTGGGTGCTACTTTGTAATACCGTCGAAATACTTCATACCGGTCGGCATCGTACCCCTCGGGTGGTGTGAATGGAATGCGGTTGGCAGCGTCTTCCGACAGGCAGAGCCTGAAGCTATAGGTCATAATACGATGATCGCCGGCACCTTCAGCCAGCATAGCAGTGCCGTTAATAAATGGTAAAAGTTGCTGCGCAGCATTGAAAGCCGATACCGGCACCGGCTTTTTGGGATAAGCCGCACCCGCCAGCGATTCACCCAGTTCATCCCGGCTCTCACGGCCTACTTTGTAGCTTACTTTTGCAGCGGCCATCAGGTCCCCTTCGTAACTGGCATCAATAAAAACTTTGCCTTTATAGGATCGGCCGGTATTGGTTTTAATCAGCATTATAGCCTTTTGCCGCTTCGTCACTCCCACCAGCATTTCATTCAAAAAGAGCTTTACGCCCGCTTCGCTCAAAAGTTCGTGAAATACCTTTTCGGCAACATGCGGCTCATAGGTCCAGTGTTGGATGCCCTTGTCGGCAACCCGGTAATGAAGTGTAATACCCCGATCCGTATACACCTTTTCTACACGTTTATGAAACTCCTCAAAAAGCCCGCCCAGCGTTGATCTAAACATCTGGTTCGAATCGCTGAAAGCCAGGCCACCGCTCATCATACCTCCTGCAATACCCAACGGTTCTACAAGGGCAACCGACCTTCCCTCGCGGGCAGCGGCTACGGCTGCTGTAATACCTCCCGGTGTAGCGCCATAAATAACAATATCAAAGTTTTGATTGCTTAACCCTGTTGTTTGAAAAAGCATTGCGGCGCCATTGCCGGGCAAAGCCCATATGCCCGGAATAATGATGGCTGCCGTTCGAATAAAACGACGTCTGTTTTTTTTATCAGAATGGTTCATGTGTTTATTTTAAAATCTTTTTAATTGAAGAAGCAAAGCAATGCCCGTCGCCACTCTTCCGGTTGCCGGAAAAAGGAATGGTGGCCAGGAATACGATATAGAAAGATTAAATAAAAATTAAGCTACGGTCATCTGTCACTACTATAACCAGCTGTTTCAGGTCCTATTGAATTAATACGGTTAAGTTGCCCCGCTGCTTTTGTACTATGTTTTAAAATCTGAGACAGCGTTAATAACCCGGGTTTTGAGGTAATAAAAGAGGGTTCAGATTAATTTCCCTGTAAGGCACAGGATATAACTTTCTGTCAGGAGTAATGCTCATATTAGAAAGCCTTGTATCAATGGACTGATATTTCGTCTTGAATGCCTGCATGGTTGATACTTCTTTGCCCCACCGGATCAGATCGTGCCAGCGATGTCCTTCAAAACAAAGCTCAAGCCTTCGTTCTTTTTCAACAGCCAGTTGGGTAGCTTCTTTTGACAATCCCGTAAGTGGCGACAACCCTGCTCTTACCCGTGTTTTATTAATATAAGAAAGGGCTTCTTCTGTCTTATCATTTTGGTTCAACGCTTCGGCATACATCAATAATACGTCGGAATAACGCAACACGGGCCAGTCATTATCGCCATCATTAAGAACCGGTACATTATATACAAATTTCTTTGCCCAGTAATAGATCTTAGGGTTAGTACCATCTTTAAATACACCCATATAACTTGCTTTGCGTAAGTCACCGGCTTCAAAAGCATCATATAGATCCTGTGTCCCGGTATTATTACTCCCCGCGCCCAGACTTACAATGGAGGTTCCGGATTTGGACGGGGCAAAAGAATGGGCAAAAGAGTTTCCAAGTCCCTGGCCTCCGGATAAATACTGAACTGAAAAGATAACTTCGGAATTTTTATCGTTACCCGGTCCGAAGAGCTTAGACAATGCAGGTTCAAATACATAAAGCGGAATAACCTGTTTTAATATATCCTCTGCATCGGTCCACCTGCTTTGTTGCAGGTAAGCTTTTCCCAGGAGCGCCATAGCGGCTCCGCTGGTGATACGTCCCGTGTTGCCGCCTGTAAACTTAACCGGCAACAAACCCTGTGCCTCTTTCAAATCTATTTCAATCTGTTGATACACATCACCAGCTGCGCTGCGCTTATAAGAATAGGCTTCCGCTTCTGTTTTTATTTCCTTTAGTACAAGCGGCACCGCTCCATAAAACTTTACCAGGTTAAAATACATAAGCGCCCTGATAAACTTTGCCTCGCCAATGTATTGCTGCCTTAAGGCATCTGGCATGCTAATGCCACCAATATGATCGAGAATGATGTTGGCAGATGCAATGGTACGGTAGGCCTGGTTCCAGGGCCCGGACACACCACCTGTTGCCCGGTAAGTAAGCCAATCAAACTCTCCGTATCCGCCTTCGTTTTCGGTAAATACCTGGGCGTTATCCGAGGGCAGCTCTGTATAAACCCAGTAACTATTATATATATCCCTCAAGCTACCATAGGTACCGGTAAGCACGGCACGTATGTCAGACTCTGTTTTATAATAGCTACCCACATCAATAACATGTTGAGGAACAAGATCTACAAACTTTTTTCCGCAACCGATGCTTAACAACACGTATAGCGCAACAAATAAAGTGCATATTTTAGAAAGGAAATACCTCATGATTTTCAGTTTTACAATTTGTATTAAAACCCTACATTCAATCCGATGATCAATACCCTGCTTGCCGGGTAAGTACCCTGGTCAACACCGGGTCTATACGACGAATCGCCGGTCACACTCGTTTCAGGATTATACCATTGGTACTTTGTAAATGTGAGCAAGTTTTGCCCGGTTGCATAAAAACGAACCGCCTGCAGCTTAAACTTCTTCAATATCGATGGAGGCAGGGTATAACCCAGTGTTACATTTCGAACACGTAAGAAAGAAGCATCAGACACTGCTTTGTTAGTGAGATTGTTTAAAGGAGTTACACCCGAGGCCAGCGGGGCGGGATATTCTACGTCCCGATCAGGCGCCTGGCTGTCAAACATATTATTGTAATAGGTGGGACTGCTGTTTACATTGTGAACACCAAACTGGTGGCGTATATTTCCATTAATAAGATTAACGCCCTGTACACCTTGCATAATAAGCGATA
>JBCNOR010000506.1:0-4173 GCA_039593785.1 Niabella sp.
CAACCCGGTAGTCTAACGCCGCCTTTGGCGACGCCTCCGACACCTGCAACGCCGGGTGAGGCGCCGGCCCGGTCTGCTGCGGCGGCCGCCGAATCTGCCAAGGCGCCAGCCGAATCTGCCAAGGCTCCAGCTGAACTCGCTAAGTTGCCAGCCGAGCCGGCGGCTTCGCTGCCTCCCTCGCATGAAGATGCTATTCAGTCGCCAATGAAAGACCCCGTGAGTTCGGCCGGGGCGCCGTCACCAGATGCCGCGTCTGTTTCGGCGCCGGTTGCCGCGCCGCCGGGCTCGTCCGAACCCGCTGCGCGGTCGTCGACGGACGCCCCCGAGAGCGCGTCCACCGTGACGCCCGCTTCTGCGTCGACCTCTGCGGCCACCGTGACGACTACCATTCAAAATAACCTGGACAGGGAACAGTATGATGTTTATAAGATCAATATCACCCGTGAAGGATGGTTTTACGAACCTGAGGAAGGGAGCCCGGTAGCTGTAGATAAGAATGATTTTACCGTTCAGTATAAAGAGCAAAAGATCAGGTTTGATGCGGTACTAATAGCTTTGCATGGTACACCTGGTGAAGATGGCAAGCTGCAGGGGTATTTTGATATGCTGCAGATACCTTACACAGGTTGTAACGCGGCTACATCGGCCCTTACTATGAATAAAAGCTATACAACCGGGGTGGCCGGCAAATCGGGCATTAATGTGGCTCAGTCGGTTTTATTATTCGACCATTCGCCGGTTGATGTTGCAGACATTTTGGAAAAATTGCAATTGCCGCTGTTTGTAAAACCCAATAGTGGCGGATCCAGTATCGGCATGAGCAAAGTGTTGCATCCGGAAGAGCTACAGCCGGCTATCGAAAAGGCTTTTAAAGAAGATACGCAGGTGCTGGTTGAGGAAATGATCACCGGTCGTGAATTTACCATTGGGGTTTACAAATCTAAGGGTGAGATCATTACCCTGCCCATGACCGAAGTGAAAGCCGATGCATCCAAAGTGTTCTTCGACTTTGAAGCGAAATATGAAGGTAAGTCCACTGAAGTAACACCAGCACAGGTGGATGAGCTGATCGCCGATAAAATAAGAGCAGCAGCCAGGCAGGTGTATGCTATATTCAACTGCCGGGGAGTGATACGTATTGACTTTATTTATAACGAAGCTATCGGGGCACCCTTTATGCTGGAAGTGAATACAATACCCGGCCAGAGTGCTGCGAGCCTGATACCGCAACAGGTGGCCGCTGCGGGTGGTAGTCTCAAAGACTTTTATAGTCTGCTGGTGGAAGAATGTTTTGTATAGTTAATGGATGGGAGTGTAACTGGCATAAATTTTTCTGCGGGAAGAGGTAATTTAACGGGGCAACAAAAAATTATGTACGTTTACCATATAAATTTGTCGAATGTTTAGATTTATTACGGGTAAGCCGCTTTGGGTAAACCTATTGGTTGGATTGCTTTTAGCTGTGGGTATATTTGTAGCGCTGATCAGTTCTTTAGGTTGGTTTACCAATCATGACGATGCCAAAACAGTTCCAAGTGTAACAGGTAAATCACTGGCAGAAGCGCAAAAGATCCTCAGTGCGGCAGGGTTTACGGTGGAGATCCAGGATAGTGTTTACAATGATACGATTGCACCGCTAAGGGTGATCAGGCAGGTGCCTGACGAGCTCGAAGTGGTAAAATCCAGCCGTACGGTTTATCTTACCTATAATATGTCGCAACCGCCCTACACGCAAATGCCCAACATCGTAGGAAGAAGCTTTCGCAATGCGCTAAGAGAGCTGGAAGCAGCAGGATTAAAATTGGGGGATACTACTTTCAGGCCCGATTTTGCTAAGAACTCAGTATTAGAGCAGCTATATAACGGGGTAATGATCCAACCTGGGGCGCAGATACGTATGGGAAGTAAAGTGGACCTGGTGATCGGCTCAGAATTAAGTAATACTGCGTATGCCATCCCTAACCTGATTGGTCTTACACTGGGCCAGGCCAGGGCATTATTAAAAGAAAAAGGCATTGAGCTGGCTTCTATTATCCCCGATCCCGGAGTGCGCGATACCGTAAATGCCTATGTATACAGGCAAAGCCCGGAACGTTTTGATGACGAGGGACATATTATCAGTATCAGGGCCGGGCAGGTGATGGATGTATGGGTAAGCGCTACAGCGCCTGTAATCGATTCATTAAGCGGGCATACCCCGTCTCCTTCTGATAGCAGTGGCAACGAATAACAAAAAAGCAAACTTTAAATATTATGGAAACCATTACCGTTCAGCAATTGAAAGAAAAAATTGACAATGGTGAAAAAGTAAATCTCATCGACTGCCGTGAGCCGGCTGAGTATGAGGAGTACAATATCGGGGGAACCCTGATTCCCCTGGGAAATATACAAAACGGCGACCTGGGCCCGCTGGAAGGCAAGCAGGATGAAGAAATCATTATTCACTGCCGGAGCGGTAAAAGAAGCGCTGCCGCATGCCTTTACCTGGATTCACAAGGCTTCAAAAAAACAGTGAATGTAGAGGGTGGTGTTCTGGCCTGGAGAGATGCTTTTGAAGCAGAGTAGAAGGTATTTATTGGAAAATAATATTGAAGACCTGCGGAATCCAATTACTCCGCAGGTCTTTCTATTTTAGAAGCCGAATGTTACTCCAACATTCCAGTTAGTACCGGCCTGTGTAAAGTAATAGTTTTCTGTTGTCATTACACCATCATACAAATAGCTAAAGGTGTAACCATTATTTTCATACTTCCGGTTGAAGATATTATTCACCATCAGTATAATGCTGATGTCTTTGAAAACGTTTGATGAAAACTGGTAGCGAAGCCTGGCATCCGTTAATGCATAAGGATTAATACTCCGGAGTTTGTTTTGAGAATTATCCAGGTACTGCCTGCCTACATATTTTTCCAATAGATCCAGGTAAAAATGCTGCTTACTTTCCGGCTTGGTAAACGGCTCAAATGTTAACACGGCTCCCGCAACTGCATTAGGTGAAAAAGAGATGTCGGTATTACTGAATGACTTGCTGATCTGGACTTCGTTGTCATAGTCAACATCATATTGTACCAGGTTCTTTATTTTGTTCCTGCTGAAAGTAGCGTTCGCACTGGCTTGCAGCCAATAAGCAGGGCGATAGGCTGCTGTTAATTCAACACCGGCGCGATAGCTGTTGTCAACGTTAATGCGGGCGTCAGCGCCTACATCATTGATTTTCCCGGTGGCAATCAACTGGTTTTTATATTTCATGTAGTAACCGTTAAGGCCGGCTTCAAACCTTTTGGCGTTAAATTGATAACCGAGCTCAAAGTCGGTTAGTTGCTCGTGTTGGGGAGCTTCGGTTGTATTGGCTTCAAAGTCATTTCTGTTAGGCTCTTTATTGGCTATAGCAACTGACCCGTATATTTTACTTTGGGCTGTGTTAGCATGCTTTATAATATAGCTAACACCAGCTTTTGGATTAAAGAAAGTGTATTTCCCGCCGGATTGTAAGCCCTGATTTTTCCGGAACCCTTCGATCGTATAATCTACAGATCTCAGTTGCAGGTCAATAAAGCCATACAGGTTGGTAACGATCTGTTGCTGCAGTTTTGCATAAATATTAAAGTCGTTTTTGGAAGCGGGCAGGTTATACCATCGATAATTGACGGGTACTCCAACATCCGCCCATCTTATAAATCCATAATGCTTGGCATCATATTGAGTATAGGCACCGCCGATATTGATATCTGTATTATTCCTGCTATAGTTTACAGAAAATACAGTTCCATAATAATGATTGTCCAGCCAAAGCTGACGGGTAAGATTGGTGGTGGTAATTACCGAGTCTCCAATTACAGGGTTTTGTAATCCATAATCAGAGAATAAGTCACCTTTTCTATATTCGTTATAGTAGCCTTTTCCGCGGGTTAAGAAAAAGCTCAGGTTTGCCGACCAGTAAGGATTGAATTTATGATTCAGGAACAACTGGTAATAATCCTGCTGGTAATTATCAGTCTGATCGTCATAATAGTTCCCATTAGCCATTTTTCCCAGCGTATTGGTTTGCCTGCCTGCCCGATCTAACTGGTCGCTATAGTTGAGGCCATCCGGGCCCTGCCCCTCAAAGAAAATGGTACCAATACCATTCCACGCCTGCCCGGTTTTTTCTTTTCCTGATAAGAGGTTGAATTT
>JBCNOR010000507.1:0-4171 GCA_039593785.1 Niabella sp.
TGAACGTCGTGCACGGCGGCAAGACGGTGGTCGACCGCCTGTGCACGCACCCGGACATCAAGGCGATCTCGTTCGTCGGCTCGACGCGCGTCGGTGAAGCCTTGCAAGAACGGTTTCAAAGAGAAAAGATTGAGATTGTGTAGGTGGCTTACATTGTGTTAAGTAGAATATGTTTTTCCACTTTTTGCCTGCCTGTCGGCAGACAGGCTTGTCCAAATGCTTTAGCATTCATAAGCACCAAATTAAACAATAAAACAACGCGCATAAAAAGTGGAGCAAAAAAGACCCCGTCCCGATAGCTATCGGGAGGTTGCCAGGGCGATTTCCGGAGGGAATATCCCCGCCTGACGGGTGGGGCAGGTATTGAACGGTGTGCTTGGCCAGTCAGCTTATGAATATTTATTATGCACGCTAATCTTCAACTGTTGAATATGGTTGGTTAGCGGCACCGGCCTTTGAAAAAATGGCGTGAAAAAAATTGTGCAGGAGGCCGTCCTCCGCTATGCGGAGGAAAAGCCGCCGCTGTTTGAGCCCCGCACGCTCTATAATTTTATAACGCACTTTTCGGGCGAGTTCGGCGGGTTTAGGCTTCCTGTACAATTTTTAGCCGATTTTTTCACAGCCTTGATTTTTTGGTTCTTTTGCATCAAGGCAAAAGAACGACAAACAAAACCGCGAGCGCCCGACTGGAAAAATGTAATTCAGACCTACAGGCATATTGCATTTTTACAGGCCAGCGAGCGACCATTAAAAAAAGAAGCGTTGGCAAAAAAGGCAAAAATTTTAAAGACACTACAAACACGGCGTGAACATGGGTGCAGTAAAAATTTCCTGTGTAAGTTTTCAGTTCGACACAGGAATCCTGCCTGTCCGGCGAGGCAGGTTTTACCAGCCCATGGAGCGCCTGCCTTTACGGCTATTTACCCAAGGGGCAAGGGCTGCACTAAACTCGTTTTCAAATCCGAATCTTGAATGTTGTATAAATATGATGCGGGCTGCAAAGCTTGATTTGCAGCCCGCAGACATAACGACTAATTATAGGACAAACCGTAAGAGCCTGTACCCATCGTAAATATCCACAGCCGACACGAGGCCGAAATGCTGACATATTATTTAACATAATATTGTTATAGGACAAACGGCACGGGCGTAAGATTTGTCCTATAATTTATATTATGTTAAATAAATATTTTGAGCACTCACCTGCACCTATCATTATTGGAATAGTTCTTGTCTATATTCATTAAACCTTTTTGTAAACCCTTAAATCCTACGATTATGCTTAGATGGTCTATTATCTTTTTAATTGTGGCAATTGTTGCTGCGGTGTTTGGTTTTGGAGGCATCGCTTCTACTGCTGCCGGTATCGCTAAAGTTTTATTCTTTGTGTTCCTGGTGCTGTTTGTACTGTCTTTAATTTTTGGCAGACGCAGTGCCTAGTGCCGAAGCGGCATTTATATTTGGGGTGCATGCGCCCGTTGATGTAATCAGAAATGAGGCAGCATTCGTTGCCTCATTTTTATTTTGGATAAATTATTAAACACATAGAGAGATAGACTTTTTCGTAGTATAGATTTTCAATAGTGACACAATAATTTTGCAAGTTTACCAAAGCAACTTTCAGATGACCAACCCATTCATCAATCTATGTGGTGAACTTTCCGGTAAAAGATCCCGCTGATCGGTAAACAATTTGATGGTCAGCTTGTCTTATTAAAGTCTGGCTTTATTGGCAATTTTATTCATCCAACTCAAATGCTTAAAATGACGAAATATTATTCCATCTACATATCATTACTGCTGTCGACAAGTGTGTTACTTTCCTGCGGTGCTAACCGCGACAAATCTGCTACAAGTCAGTCATTGATTCTGCTGGATCATGTGAGGCTGATTGATGGTAACGGTGGCGCCCCGGTTGAAGACACCCGGCTGCTGATCAGAGATGGGAAAATAGCGGCTATTGGCGCAGATATTAGTGGCAAAGATGCTACAGTAATCAACCTGGAAGGTAAAACGGTAATGCCGGCACTGATATCCGCTCATTCGCATATAGGCACCTTAAAAGGAACCAGCACTAAACCAGAGAACTACACTGAAGACAATATACTGGCTCAATTAAAAAAATATGAAAGTTATGGTGTACTGCACATTATGGCTATGGGTACGGATCGGCCCTTGCTATTTGAAACCGGCTTGCGCGACCGCTCACTAAAAGGTGAAATTCCCGGAGCCCGGATCCACTCTGCCGGTTATGGCTTTGGTGTGCCCAACGGTGCACCACCACTGGGTTTTGCGATGGATAAAGTTTTTCGCCCGGCAACTGCCGCCCAGGTGGCTTTACAAATGGACAGCCTGGTGCAACTGAAAGCGGATATGGTAAAAATTTGGGTGGATGATTTTAACGGGAAATACCCTGCCAAAATGCAGCCGGAAATTTATACAGCGATCATACAAGCAGCTCATCAACACAACCTGCGCGTGGCTGCCCATGTATATTATTCCGGCGACCTGGCGAAGCTGGTGGCCGCAGGTGTGGATATTATTGCCCATAGTGTGCGCAGCGATCTGATTGATGATGCCACCATCGCTCAGTTGAAAGCACAACAAGTCATTTATATTCCAACCCTGTCGCTGGATGAATATGCTTACATCTACGGCCAGCAACCTGAATGGATCAACAATGAATTCTTTAAAAAATCACTGGAGCCGGGCGTTTACGAAATGATCACTGCTGAAAAATATCAAACCGATTTGAAAAATGCGCCCAACTACGCCTTGAACATAAAAGCTTTCGAAACGGCTAAGCAAAACCTGTTGCGCTTGTTTAAAGCGGGTGTTTTAATAGCCATGGGCACCGACAGTGGTGCCACACCCATTCGTGCACAGGGATTTTCGGAACACCTGGAGCTGCAGTTGATGACGGAAGCCGGTTTGTCACCATTGGAAGCCATTACGGTGGCTACTAAAAATGCAGCGACTGCACTGAAAATTCAACAGCAATACGGTACACTGGAGCCAGGTAAAGTGGCGGACTTTATTATACTAAACGGAGATCCGTCAAAGGATATAAAAAACACCCGAGAGATCTTCGCCGTATATAAGGATGGGAAAGAAGTGAGCCAAGGAACACTCCCATGATCCAGCAACTATTTAATGATGCCTTTAAATTCAATACCAATATGAATCATTTTAAAACTGCTTTTTTCTTTCTGCGTTTACCGGTAGCTATTTCTTTATTGGGTCATGGTTTGGTGCGGTTACCTAAACTGGCCGGCTTTAGTAGCTGGATGGTGACAACTATGGAAAAGTCCGTGATTCCCCCCGCCTTTATTATGCCTTTCAGTTATTTTCTGCCGATTGCAGAAGCATTGCTGGGACTGGCATTGCTGGCGGGCTTTAAGATCAGGCTGACGATATATGCATCTATCGCATTAATGAGCCTGCTTATTTTGGGTAGCTGCTCCATTGAAAACTGGAGTGCCATTGAAGCACAATTGTTACATGCATTTTACCTGATGGCTATTTATTGGTTCTGGGAAAAGAATCAACCCAAACAAACGCCATGATTCCTGCTTAAGAAAATTTACGATATTTATAGGGCGAACAATGAATCATCCTATAAGCTAACACCATGACGAAACATGAAGTAACCCAACTATCCTATGCTATTACCGGCTGCGCCATCCGGGTGCATAAAGAATTAGGGCCGGGATTATTGGAAAGCGTTTACCAGCAATGCCTGCGCTACGAGCTCCGGAGGCAGGGCTTTGATGTGATACACCAGGTGATAGTACCTGTAGCTTATGGTAATATGATCCTGGATACCGAGCTTCGGTTGGATCTGCTTGTGAATGATACGGTTGTCGTAGAATTAAAGGCGGTTGAACAGTTGCATCCCGTATACGAGGCACAACTATTAACTTATATGAAATTATTACAGAAGCCTCAGGGATTACTGATTAATTTCTTTACCGATAATATTACCCGCTCAATGAAGCCTCTGGTAAATGAGTATTTTCGGCTGCTGGATGATTAAGTGGTTATTGTTTTAAACCATTAAGGGATTAAGGCGCATTAAGAGCGAACATTATAATCTTAACTATGCTTAACTCCTTAATGCTTTTATTTTAAACCATTAAGGGATTAAGGGACATTAAGAGCGAACATTATA
>JBCNOR010000508.1:0-4166 GCA_039593785.1 Niabella sp.
CCAAATATGCCAGGGAGGCTTTTGGTGTAAACGTAAGCTATAACCTGGAAGAAACACTCAACTGGTGTGATGTAGCCAATGTATTACGCATACAGCTGGAAAGGCAAAACCAGGTATTGTTTTCTTCACTAAGGGAGTATAACCTCAGTTATGGCATCAGCCGTAAATTATTGGAGGGCTTGAAAAAAGATGTAGTGATCATGCATCCCGGACCTATTAATCGTGGGGTAGAGCTGGATAGCGATGTAGCCGACAGCGGACAGTCGATTATTTTACAACAGGTAGAAAATGGGGTAGCGGTGCGTATGGCTGTATTATATTTGCTCTCGAATAAGAATAATTAGTGGGTGGGAAGTAGTGAGTAGGGAATAGCGAGTAGTGAATAGGAAGTAGTGAATAGGAAGTAGTGAATAGGAGGTAATGAGTAGTAAATGATAAAAATGCTGAGGGTGTGGATCTGGTATCTAGTATCTAACATCTGGCATCAAATATCTAACATCTAATGTCTGCATAAATGTCTGAAAGAATCTGTTTATTTCCGGGAACCTTTGATCCTATTACATTAGGTCATGAAGATATTATCAACAGGGCGCTTCCGTTGTTTGATAAAATTATTGTGGGCATTGGATTTAACACTTCCAAGAAACCCATGTTTTCTACATCGCAGCGTTTGCAGTGGATCAAAGATATTTATGGAAATGCCGACCGGGTGCAGGGTGCAGTTTACGAAGGTTTGACCGTTAATTTCTGTAAGAAGATAGGAGCTAAATTTATATTAAGAGGCATTCGCTATGTAAGCGATTTTGAATATGAAAAAACAATTGCAGATGCCAACCGGGCTTTAGATAAAGAAATTGAAACCGTGTTCCTTACCGGTGAGCCCAAATACACGTCGGTGGCTTCTACAATTGTTCGTGATATTATTAAGAACGGCGGAGACGCCAGTCCCTTTTTGTCACAGGTGGTATGTGAATCATTAAGAACAATACCGCTGGCAGGGTAACCTGAGAGCTACATTTTCTCGTACCTGCGCAAAGCCGATTCCAAAGTGGATAGTTCTGTTTTTGTCCCCGCAGGATTTCGCGAAATCAGTGCAATTGCTTTTTTCTGTACTTCTACAGCATTGACCTTGTCTTTAGCACGCCAAAAACAGTTGGCCATTTTTGCATATAAATCAGGTATATCTTGATGCTCCGGCCATCTTTTAAGATCAATCATTTTCTGGTAACCCTTGGCAGCTAAAAAATACGCTTCTTTAGGTACTTTAATTTTGCCGGTTGAGTACTGGATGTAATAGGTGATGAGAAATAGCAGTTCTTCATTATTAGTGCGAATAAGCTCGTTCCCAAATTGAACCATCTGTTCTGTATTCGTCTTGAGCAGAGCATTAAAAATATGGCCTGCTATAAAAGGACGTAACCGGAGATCCGGGGCTATTTTAACTACGCTGTCTATGAGATATAAAACTGAATCAGGCTGTCCTATGTAATCTAATAAGGGGTCATTTCCCTCCAGGCGTTTCAGATCGTTTTTAATAGCAAACTCAATTGTTTCCAGGTATTTGTCGCGGTTTCTTTGTACCCGAAACTTTTCAACATCCCAGCCACCAGAAACTACTGAGAGCAATACACTGTCGAGGTGTATAGGGTGTCCAATCCATGCCAACCGGCCTTTTTGATCAATAATAAAAGTGTTGGGGATACCGTTATTTTGCTCATTAGCGGCTATCAGCCAGTTTTCAACCATAAAGTCGTTATTATCTTCAACTACTCTGTAATTCATCCGGTTTGCCATGGTGTCTAAAAATTGCTTCACCTGTTCGGGGGTAGCATAAGATTTTTCAAATACATCCACTCCGATGATTTTCACATTATCCCGGTATTTTGCTGCCAGGTCAGACAAATGAGGCATAGCTTCAATACAGGGTTTGCACCAGGTTGCCCAGAACTCAAGCACATAAACAGTCCCTTTTTCAAGCTGCTTGACCGGTTCGCCCTTTACCCATTTAACATTTAGGGATGGCGCCGCGTCTCCAATATTCAAACGAGGCGGAGCTGAACTTTGAGCAAATAAAAATATAATGTTACATGCCAGTAAAACGGACATGATGATACGTTTGAAGGTCATTTACAGTTGGATAAGTTGGTGTGCGCAAGAACCAATGATGCCTTATTATTTTTGACGCTATTCAGGACTTTTTTGATTACCTTTTTCAGGTACCTCATTAATCTGGAAGGTAATAGGCTGTTTACGGTATGCTTTTACTTCCCTGCCATTTTGTATTGCTGGTTTCCATTTTCCAGAAGCCTTGATCACCCGCATGGCTTCTTCTTCCAAGCCATATCCGTGTTTCGATAAAGCCTTCATATTGCTGATAGTCCCGTCTTTATCCACGATAAATTGAATTATGGTTGTGTAGGTGCCAGGGCCAGCTCCGTTGTTAACCGCAACCTGCCCATTTAGATTCCTTTCTAAAAAGTTACGCCAGTTACCCGGATAAGCAGCATCTATTTCCACCCTGGTGAAAACTTCGGATTCTTTATTGGTTTCATTTTGTTGTGCTGAATTAGATGCTAAATCATTTACAACAACACTGGTTTCCTTTCCCTTTACCTGGAAGGTGATAGATTGTTTACGATATGATTTGATATTTTCGTTGTTAACTGTGGCGGGTACCCATTTTCCCGATTTCTTAATAACACGTATCGCTTCAGCTTCCATGCCAAAACCAACATTGCTTACCGCCTTCACATCAGAGACGTTCCCTACAGCGTCAACTACAAACTGAATAATGGTGGTATGATTGCCGGGTGTTGCTCCGTTATCAACCGGCACTTGTGTATTTAAATTCCGGGATAAAAAAATACCCCAATCTCCCGGGTACAACGCATCTTTGTCTACTCTGGTTGAAATATCTGTTTGGTCATTGTTTGAATGATCATTTACCGCCTTGGCAAGTTCCTCACTTGTTTTTAAATACACTGTTATAGTTTGGGTATTCGTTTTTTCATTCCTGATGGAAGAAACTTTTTTTACTTTGTTCATGTCTAATGAACTGAAAATATTCTCCGAAACTTCTTTGCCTTCAATAATGTATTTTTTTGTAAAGGGTATTGAGTCGTGATTATGCTTCGCAGTAGTAGTGTCCGGATTATCCAAAACTGCCGTGCTTAATAAAGTTTTCTTATCATCACTATTTTCTATAGCCTTTTCATAGGTAAAAGCAAACAATGCAATAACAGTTGTTGCAACGGGCAATACCAATAGTTTTCTCAGCCATTGGTATTGTGGCTTTTTGGATGATGTTAGCATAGTAATTCTCCTTTTTAATTGATTATGAAAAAATGGATTGATCAATTGCTGATGCCTGCTGCCTATAGCGCGCATCAGCAGTAGTTCGGCATAGGAAGCATGATCACTGTTGCCCGCCGCATGCCGGTCGGCTAAAAACTCCTGTATGGTTTTTACTTCCTTCCGGTATAAATAAAAGAAGGGATTGAACCAGCAGATACTTAAAATAACTTCCATAAACAACAGGTCCCAGCTATGTTTGCTGCGTATATGGTACATTTCATGCTTAAACATATGAATACCTTCTGCTGATTCAAGTTCAATGCGCTCATTCCAGAACAACCATTTAAAGAAGGAAAATGGTGCATCCGGGTGAGGCGTTTTCACCAACCGGATATCTTCAATCATTTCTGTATGCGCCGCCCGTTTAATGCTAATGACGGCTGAGATAGCTTTTACCAACCTGAAAAGCATCCATAGCAGTATACATCCGTAAATGGCATACAGGAGCTGCATATAGTCGAAACGTTTTTCAATAGCTGTAACAACCACCGCTTCTCCGGTGCTGATAAAAGTGTAAACAGGGCTGGTGTCTGTGTCATTTACTGTTACAGGTATTTTAAGCAACGGCAACAAAAGGCTAAGCGTCATAGCCATCAGCAAATAGAAGCGGTTATACTGGTGAAATTTCTCATTGCGCAGGAAAAAATAATAGTAGGCATATAAAATGCCTGAGCAGGCAATCATTTGTGTCAGGTAGGTGATCATATAGCTGATTCCAGATCTTCTGCAGCAGTTCCGGCTCGATCAGCAGGTCTTCGCGGCGGGTGCCGGAGCGGTTGATGTCGATGGCCGGGAACACGCGCTTCTCGGCG
>JBCNOR010000509.1:0-4155 GCA_039593785.1 Niabella sp.
GCCAGGTTCATTATGCAGCTTTTGGGAAAAGAGAAACTTTCTCTTGCAAAAACGATCATGCAGCAGTTTAATAAGCGGTTTATTAAAATTGATGAGTATGAACAAAAAATAGCGGAGATCGCTATAGAAAAGGGTTTTGACAATGTTATCTGCGGCCACATACATCAACCTAAGAAAAGGATTATCACCAACGAAAGAGGGTCTGTTTGTTACCTCAATTCGGGAGACTGGGTGGAGAATATGACCTCGCTGGAATACTACGACGGTGAGTGGAATTTATATACCTACAACGAAAAGGAGATCATTGCGGAGAAACCTGTAAGGCAGGTACCGCAAACTGAAGTATTAACCAGCGAAATAGCTTTTTACTTACATTCTTTAGCCAAATAAAAATATGAAGATCTTTTACGCCGTTCAGGCAACAGGTAACGGGCATATCAGTCGTAGCATGGAGCTGCTTCCTTATTTGCAGCAGTACGGCCAGGTGGATATTTTTTTAAGCGGGGATAACAGTAACCTGAAACTGGATGCACCCATAGCTTATCGTAGTAAGGGTTTGAGTCTTTATTACACCTGCAACGGAGCGCTGGATTACTGGCGTATTGCCAAAGCAATTAATCCCGTTGCTCTCAAGAAAGAGATCAGGGAGCTGCCGGTTGAGAAATACGACCTCGTTATTAATGATTACGATTATATCACAGCGTCTGCCTGTGCCGCCAAAAAAGTTCCTTCAGTCAACTTCGGGCACCAGGCCAGCTTTCAATCGATGAAAGTGCCAAGACCTCCGCAAAAAAGCAAAACAGGCGAATGGCTGCTAAAACGATATGCAAAGGCAGACCGTTATATCGGGTTGCATTTTAAGAACTATGATGATTTTATTATCACCCCTGTTATAAAAAAAGAGATCAGGGAAGCAACACCTACCGATGGGAAATACATAACTGTTTATTTGCCTTCTTATTGCGAACCAGAGCTGATCAACATATTCTCTCCCTTTGAAGATCACCGGTTTCAGGTATTCAGCCGCCAAACCCGGCAGGATCATATCGTTGGTAACATCATATTTAAACCTGTTGATAAAGACCTTTTTAACCATAGCCTTATCCATTGTACCGCCATTATTACCGGTGGTGGTTTTGAAACACCTTCCGAAGCTATTCATTTGGGAAAAAAAGTAATGGCCATCCCCATCAGGGGGCAGTATGAGCAATGTTGCAATGCTGCCGCGCTGAGGGATATGGGAGTAATGACCCTGGACAGGATCAACGGAAATTTTGCCCGTGATTTTGAAACATGGGTTAACGACTACCGGCCGCTACAAATAGATTACAGCAAAAGCATACCTCAAAGTATGGAAAAGTTATTTGCCTAGAGGTTCAATAACTTTTTAATGGTATGGGTTACACCGCCATGATTATTGTCTAGTTCGGTAACATACTTCGCCGCTTGAATAATCCGGGGATGGGCATTTTTCATCGCATAGCTAAAGCCGGCTTCCTGTATCATGTCCAGGTCATTCAGGTAATCGCCAAAAACAAGTGTTTCATCGGGTGAAATACCCAATCTTTTCTGTATTGTTTTTATGGCCGTGCCCTTGCTACCATCGATATTGGTAATGTCCAGCCATATTTGTCCCGCAACAGCAACCTTGAAATTATTTTCAAATTGTTTGTAAAAAGGATAGCTGTTGGTTTCCGATCCGGCCAGGTCGCACAGGGAAATTTTAAGAATCACATCGTCAACCTTTGTAAGATCGTCAACTATTTTATATTCCTGGTAGTATTTTAATGCCTGGTCGGTAAACACTTTGTCTGTATCCTCGAGGTAAGCCAGATGTTTGCTACACAAAACAGGGTATACATTTCCGATGGGCCTTGATATCTCTACAAAATCTTTTATAGCTGTAGCGCTTAATTGATTGACCAGCAGCTCTTCATTGGCATGTACCACGTAAGCGCCATTATCGCAGGCAAAATATAATTTGTCTTTTATCGGCTCAAAAACAGACGCTATATTATGGAAAGGACGTCCGCTGGCAATGACCATATTGATTCCCCTTTTAAAAACCTGCTCCGCTATTTCCCAAAAATCATCCGGTAAATTTTTGTTATCATCTAATAAAGACCCATCCAGGTCGATTGCTATAATATTAATCATTTTTTTATGTGATTTAACTAAAAAATGGGGGTATTCATCGATAAAATCGCCTGCTTCGTCTAAAATAGAGCAAAACGCTTTTTTTAAATGACTTACATTAGCATTCTGATTAGAAATTAAGCCCTCTACTTCTAAATGCGACGTTCTGAAACAAATATAGCCAATAGGATTGATGTCATAGATGTGCTTCGTGGATTTGCACTCGTGGGCATTTTCTTAAGGCATTTTATTTCGCGGTTCGATTACAGGGGTAGTAAATATTCTCATGATGAGTTTTTGTACAGGATCGATAAACTGATAGAAGCTGCCGACTATCATTTCCTGACAGATAAAACATACCCCATATTCGCGCTGTTATTCGGCTTTTCAATGTTCCTGGTGAATCAGTCTTCCAAAGGGCAGGCATCCCTGCGTTCTTACAAAAGATTGCTGGGGCTGATACCTTTTGCCTGTTTAAATGCTATATTTTTTCCTGATGGTGATATTTTAGGATTATATGCAGTGGTAGGCTTGCTCGTTTTGCTGCTGGTGAAGCTTCCTTTAAAGTGGGTGCCTTACCTGGTGGTCTTCTTTCTGTTTCAACCGCTGGTATGGATTCAGATGATCATCCATCTGGCAGGCGGCAACATTAATATCCTTAATTATCATTCGTCTGATTTTGTGACGGAGGTAGACAATACTATCAGCAGCGGTAGTATCCCCGAAATTGTATGGACCAACCTGACGAAGGGCCAGATCGGCAATTTTTTATGGGCGCTCGAAACGGGGAGGATCAGCCAAACAATTGGGTTGATGCTATTGGGCTTTTATCTGGGTCAAAGTGGCCGCTTTATGTTCTTTATAGAAAATAGCAGGAGGAATCTGCGCTACCTGGTTATACCCGTTGTTGTGATTTTGGGGAGTTGGTTATTTGGAAAACTGAACGCGGAGCTACCGGTATCGAAGGAGCTTGCATTGGTGCTTTCCAACTGGTCAGGATTATCGTTTGCTTTTATTTATACTATAATTATCATATTTATCTATAATGTATTTCCTGCGCATTATTTCTCTTCTCTCCAGTTTTATGGCAGAATGAGTCTTACCAATTATGTATCCCAGTCTGTATTGGGCGGCATTTTGTTTGCTCCTTTTGCGCTCAATGGTGTGGCTTACTTATCAAGCAGTTCAATTGTGCTCCTGTTTGCCATAATTACTTTTGCGCAGATCCTGTTTTCTAAATACTGGCTTCATCAAAATCGCTATGGCCCGCTTGAATTGTATTGGCGCCGTATGTCTTTTTATACCCTTAAATAAAAATATATCGCTTCTAAACATTTCTAATTATTAAAAAAACATCTCATCTTATGAAAAAATGTTCGGCTTTTTTAAGCGTTCTTATGTTCTTCTTTTCTGCGGCTATAGGGCAGACGGATATTCTTTATACTATTAATAACGATTTTTCTGTAGGAACCGGTATTACCCAGCTTGCAAACGTTGATCCTAATAATGCAACTGTTAACGGTACTTCTACGAACTATGCCAGCGGTGATTTTACAACAAATTCAGCTGCTATGGCCATGTCTGCCAATGGAAAGTTTATTTATTATATTGAGCAGACTACGAACACCGGAAACTTTGATGTACGCTCTATTCCGGCTTTCCCCGATCCGGGCGTACCCACTGCACCTACCTCGGGTAGCGTGGTATTGTCTGAAGATCTAAATGGCGCGGCTAACACCAACCTGCTCTATTTCAGAAGACTGGGTACCTCACCCGATGGATGGGCGTACATGGTTACCACCGAGGAAACTACCGGGCAGATCTATCTTTCGAGGTTTTTGACAGACGGCAATACCGGCGCTGCCAGTAATTTCCAGAACCTGGGCACTATTACTTTAGACGGAACACCGCTTTCTCCTAATTTTAATAATGGCGACCTGGCGCTGGATGGTGCAGGCAATATGTATATATTGGTAAACCTGGACGCGGCAGGAGGGGATGCTGTTATTTACCATGTAT
>JBCNOR010000051.1:0-14446 GCA_039593785.1 Niabella sp.
GGCTGGTTTTAGGTAAATGGAAATTGGTAACCAGGGAATCTGCGATATTGAATTCATAAGGCGGATGAATAAACATATTCGTCCATCCTTCTGAAGGCTTCAACATCTTCTGAGCGGTGAAAGAAGATTCCATAGCGCGCATTGTGGTGGTACCTATTGAGCAGATACGATGACCTGTTTCTTTAGCCTTATTCACAATTTTGCAAGCCTGCTCTTCTATCCGGAAGTACTCGGCATCCATTTTATGTTTGCTTAGATCTTCTACCTCAATAGGGCGGAATGTACCTAAGCCGGTGTGTAAAGTGATTTCTGCGAAGCGAATCCCTTTAATCTCCAAACGCTTGATCAGCTCGCGGCTGAAGTGCAAACCTGCTGTTGGGGCAGCTACCGCACCTTCGTGTTTAGCATATACGGTCTGGTAACGCTCCTTATCATCCTCATCCGGTTTACGTTTGATATATTTGGGAAGTGGTGTTTCGCCTAATACTTCCAGTTGTGCGCGGAAGCTTTCTTCATCACCTTCCCACAAAAATTTAATAGTACGGCCCCGGCTGGTGGTATTATCAATTACTTCAGCTACCAGTTCCTCATTATCGCCAAAATACAATTTGTTACCCACACGTATTTTCCTCGCAGGGTCAACAATTACGTCCCAAAGACGATTGGGGCGGTTTAGCTCACGTAATAAGAATACTTCGATCTTAGCACCTGTTTTTTCCTTACGTCCATACATACGGGCCGGAAATACTTTGGTATTATTTACCACAAACGCATCCTTATCGTCAAAATAGTCCAGGATGTCGCGGAAATGCTTGTTTTCGATTTCTCCTGTATGGCGATGAACCACCATCATACGGGCATCCTCTCTTTTTTTTGCTGGGTGTTGGGCGATAAGGTTGAGCGGAAGGTCAAATTGAAATTGTGAAAGCTTCATGTAGAGAATTCTTTTTAAGGTTTGAAAACCAATAAAACGGTGGATTGAAGCGGAGACAGGTAGTAAAAAACGCCTGAGTATCAGGTATTTTTGTGCTGCCGAGCCCCGGTCTTACGGCACCGGTTTTCGATTTTGTGGGTGCAAAGGTAATAAATTTTGAGTATATCCGGTAATTTATTTTGCTACATTATAAAAATGTTGTATGTAGGTTAGCCTACTTTAGGTATAGCATTAATTAGTCTTTGGGTATAGGCTGTTTGGGGGTTTTCATAAATATCGTCGGCAGCGCCCATTTCTTCTATTTTGCCCTTATTCATAACAATGATCCGGTCGCTGATATAACGCACTACGCTCAGGTCGTGACTGATAAAAACAATAGTAAAGCCAAATTCTTTTTTGAGGTCGTTAAGGAGGTTCAATACCTGGGCTTGTACGCTTACGTCCAGTGCCGATACTGACTCATCACAAATAATGAAAGACGGCTGTAAGGCTAATGCACGGGCTATAACGATCCGCTGGCGTTGGCCACCGCTGAATTCGTGGGGATAGCGGTTATAGTGGTCCGGCAGAAGGCCTACTTTTTGAAGTAGTTCTGTTACCTTCTTTTTCCTGTCTGTAGCAGATTGGATAATGCCATGTACCAGGAGTGGTTCTTCTATAGCGGCTCCTATTTTTTTGCGGGGATTCAGGGAGGAGTAGGGGTCCTGGAAAACGATCTGCAATTGTTGCCTGAGCGTTCTTAGCCGCGAAGAGGAATAAGACCCCAGGTCTTCATTTTTGTAAACGATGGTTCCTTTGGTTGCCGGTATCAATTGTAATAGCGTCCGGCCTAAAGTAGTTTTACCACAACCGCTTTCACCTACAATGCCCAGTGTTTCGTTTTCATATACGTCAAAGCTTATATCATCTACAGCCTTTGTATAATTAATGGGTTGCCCCAACCAGTTCTTTTTTTGCGTATAGTGAACAGACAAATTGCTTACCGTTATCAATTTATTTGCAGGAAGAATCTCAGGTTGGTGAGAAGGCGGCGTGCCCGGCTGTTGCTTTTTATCGGCGTCTAAGAAGTCGGCTACTACCGGTAACCGCGTGCCCCGTTGATGGTTAACCGGCCGGCAGGCGATCAGCGCTTTTGTATAAGGTTGTTGGGGATTGGAAAAAATATCTTTTACCAGGCCTTCTTCAATGATGCTACCCCTGTACATCACAATAGCCCTGTCGGCAATCTGGGCTACTACACCCAGGTCATGTGTAATGAATATAACACCCATGCCTGTTTCGCGCTGCAGCTCTTTAATGAGCTCCAGCACATTTTTTTGTACGGTTACATCCAGCGCCGTAGTAGGTTCGTCGCATATCAGCAAAGACGGTTTACAGCACATAGCCAGGGCAATCATTACACGCTGCTTTTGTCCCCCGCTGAGTTGGTGTGGATAGCGCTTATAAATGCTTTCAGGATCAGGAAGCTTTACTTTTTCGAACCATTCAAGCGCTTCGAGTTTTGCTTGCTGCTTACTGATTTTTTTGTGATGGAGCAGGGCTTCGGCAACCTGCCGGCCGCAGGTGAAAACAGGGTTGAGCGATGTCATCGGCTCCTGGAAGATCATCGATATTTTAT
This sequence comes from Niabella sp., assembly GCA_039593785.1. Classification (GTDB taxonomy): domain Bacteria; phylum Bacteroidota; class Bacteroidia; order Chitinophagales; family Chitinophagaceae; genus Niabella. The sequence continues at coordinate 2,553 of JBCNOR010000051.1, forward strand.
TACCTCTCACCTGCCGCAGTTCTTTGTCAGTGAGACGCAATAAATCAGACGGATGCCCGCTATCTTCACTAAAAAGGATCTGCCCGCTATTGACCACAGCAGGCGGAGACGGAAGCAGCCTGAGAACGGATAAGGAGGTTACAGATTTGCCCGACCCGCTTTCTCCTACCAGCGCCACGATTTCGCCTGGCTTAACATCGAAAGACACATGCTGAAGCGCTTTATTAACGCCTTCTTCGGTAATAAAGCTGATGGAAAGATCCTGTATAGATAAAAGCGGCAATGCCATTTATTTTTTAACTACCTCCAGTACTTTTATGTTTAATTTTTTTGGCGGGGTAGGATAGTAAGCCATACATACCATACAACGGTTGGGGCGATCGTTATCCACCTCAAAATAAAACTCATCGCCAACTTTAAGTCCTTCAGGCAGATCGCAGGGATTTTTAACGCCGAATGCATTTTTATAAGTGCTATCAGTTTGCGGGTTGGTCCAGCTGGCTTCTACAAGGGAAGTATCTTTGTTGCCTTCGAGCAGGCTAAAAGTGTAGTTAGAGCACAGGCCTGAAACTTCAAACCGGGCTTTCATTTTGCCGCTGTGGTTGCTTACGGGTGCTGTTTTGTTGCTACAAGAGCTAATAGCTAAGAATAATCCCGCAGCTAATAAATAAACTTTCATATCGGTTTTTTATGGGATGTTGCATAAATCATGCAGAAATCTATTGTATTACCTTAACACTTAAATTTTTTGAGGGTGCGCCCAGTATTCCAATCGTACAAACCTGGCAGTTGTTGCGCGGTTGGTTTTTTAGAATCCGGAAGCGGAACGAATCACCGGCTTTTAACCGGGTGGGAAACTCGCAATAGTTTTGCACCACAAAGGCTTTGGAGTAGGTTTGCCCTCCGTGTTCCCAGCTATTGTCCACCAGGTCAGGGTCAATGTCTCCTGTCGTAATAACACAGGCATAAAACCTCGCGCAACTGGTAATGCTCTTTACCTGGGCTGTATAAACATCGTCGCCGATGTAATCACTGTCTTTATCGCATTTGAATGCAGAAAGGGTAATGAGTAGCAGGAGTGACGCCACAAAAGCTTTGTAATACATCGATCATGATTTTTTATTACAACGCATAAATCGGGCAGCCCGCAACAATAACCTCTTAAAATCTCAAATGCCTGATGGTTTGCCTGTTCTCAATCAATTGCCGCAGCGATTGTATACCTATTTTTAAGTGATTTTCTACATAATCGGCCGTCACCTTTTTGTCGCTCTCTTCTGTTTTAACACCCTCAGGGATCATGGGCGAATCGCTTACCAGCAGTAGGGCCCCCGTAGGTATTTTGTTATAGAAGCCCACGCTGAAAATAGTGGCGGTTTCCATATCAATGGCATAAGCCCTTATTTTTTGCAGGTATTCTTTAAAAGGCTCATCATGTTCCCAAACCCTGCGGTTGGTTGTATAAACGGTGCCGGTCCAGTAATCTGTGTTCGCTTCCCTGATGGTGGTGCTTACCGCTTTTTGCAGGGCAAATGCAGGCAGGGCAGGTACTTCCGGTGGGAAATAATCGCTGGATGTTCCTTCGCCGCGTATCGCAGCAATGGGTAAAATAAGGTCTCCCACCTTATTGCGTTTTTTCAACCCGCCGCACTTCCCGAGGAAAAGTACCGCTTCCGGCTCAATAGCAGAAAGCAGATCCATTACCGTAGCCGCTGTAGGGCTACCCATCCCGAAATTAATAATGGTGATGTTTTCTGCTGTAGCGCATTGCATGGGCTTTCCCTCACCTACAATAGGCACATCATTCCATTCAGCAAACATTTTTACATAGTTGCTGAAATTGGTTAATAACACATACTTTCCAAAATTCTTAAGGCTTTCTCCTGTATAGCGTGGCAGCCAGTTTTCTACAATTTCCTGTTTTGTCTTCATATATATTGCTTTAGCTAAATTAAACTTTTATTTTTGGACTGATGATTTTAATAGAGTATCCAAGGCGCGATTTCAAAATTGACAGTAGAAACGACCAGCCTTTTATTTTCGATACGATTCGCCGGAAATGGTTATTGCTCCAGGACGAAGAATGGGTAAGGCAAAATTTTGTTCAGTACCTTTTGCAGGTCATGCGCTACCCTAAATCTTTGATTGCGTTGGAAAAAGAAATATACCTGGGCGATCTGAAAAAGCGTTTCGATATATTAGTTTACGATTATAACCACAAACCGTGGATGTTGGTTGAGTGCAAAAGAGAAAAAGTTCCAATTTCAGATAATACGGTACACCAGGTGCTTCGTTATAATATATCTATGCCTGCCGAATATTTAATAGTCACCAATGGAAATCAAAATTATGGGTGGCAGAAAAAAGACGGGCAGCTAGTGTCTATCTCATCACTTCCTGAATTTGTCGCTCACCACTAAATCTTTGCTGCCGGGTAAATAGGTATAAAAACCTTCTCCCGTTTTGACGCCCAGTTTTTGGGAAGCCACCATATTCACCAGGAGCGGGCAAGGGGCGTATTTAGGATTTCCAAAGCCGTTATGCAATACCTGCAAAATGGAAAGGCATACATCCAGTCCGATAAAATCAGCAAGCTGAAGTGGTCCCATAGGGTGAGCCATGCCCAGTTTCATAATAGTATCGATGGCGGCTACATCGGCTACGCCTTCCTGTAAAGTGTATATAGCTTCATTGATCATCGGCATTAAAATCCTGTTGGCTACAAAGCCGGGATAGTCGTTAGCCAAAGCAGGTGTTTTGCCTAATTGTTTGCTTAGCTCTACAATGGTACCCGTTACAAAATTGCTGGTTGCATAGCCATTGATCACTTCCACCAGTTTCATAACCGGAACCGGATTCATAAAATGCATTCCTATTACCTGTTGCGGCCTTTGCGTAGCTGCTGCAATCCTGGTAATAGAAATGGAAGAAGTGTTACTGGCCAGGATGCAGTCGGGTGGCGCTGCTTCATCTGCCTTTTTAAAAAGCTGTAGTTTGATAGCCTCGTTTTCTGTGGCAGCCTCCACAACCAGTTGGGCTGTAGCAACTCCTTCACTGATATCTGTTTCTGTTTTTATATGCTGGAGGATCACCGCTTTTTGTTCTTCGCTGATCAATTCTTTGGCAATCTGGCGGTCGAGATTTTTGGAGATAGTGTTAATCGCTTTTTGTAATTGCTGCCCTGATATATCTATCAGGGTTACATTAAAATGATGTTGTGCAAATACATGGGCAATGCCATTTCCCATGGTGCCGGCTCCAATAACAGAAACATTTTTAATCATACGGAGTGTTTAGTTACCGAAAGATAGCAAAAAGCAGGTAAGCCTGGCACATACATCTCCATCGAATAATCAGGTGAATCGTCAACTAAATGCATAAGTTTGCAGTATGACTACCGGTAAAAAATTGGGTTATATTATATTGGTGTTGGTAGCGGCGGGTGCGTTTCTGTTTTTTAAGGATCAGCCACCAGCCGGGGGCGATGCCGTTGCAAATGACAGTACGGTTCAAAGCATCGACCAGCTGACCCGGGAGGATGTGGTAGTACCGTATGTGAAAAAACATCAAAAGCTACCGGGGTATTATATAAAGAAGAGCGAAGCCCGGGAAAAAGGATGGAAAGCTGCTGCGGGCAATTTATGTGATGTGCTGCCCGGTAAGGCGATAGGAGGTGATGTGTTTTCTAACCGGGAAGGAAGCTTACCTGCGGCGGAAAAGAGAAAATGGTTTGAAGCCGACTTAAACTATAAATGCGGCCGTCGTAATGCAGACCGCTTGCTTTACTCAAGCGACGGATTAATATATGTCACACACGATCATTATAAAACATTTCAACAAAAATGAAACAGGTGAAATTTGATTTTGAAAGGATAGGGACTGTCGATGATTTTTATGTGGTTGCGGTACGTGAATTGGGATTGCCTGAGCATTTTGGAAGAAACCTGGATGCCCTATGGGATAGTCTTACAGGAGATATAGCGCTGCCGGTGTCTATTCAATTCGTTAATCTTTCCATGGCACAATTGGAAACGTTCGAAAAGCTGATCAGTTTATTTGAAGAAGCCGCTGAAGAATTGGGGGATGATTTTACTTTTGAATATTATCTCAAACCTATGTATTAGGGCGTAAATCCCTGTTGGTCATTATTGATCTCCAGCCAATAGCCATCAGGATCCTGCAACCATAGCTGTTGAATACCATCGGCCCTTGTTGTTACCGCTCCTTTCTTACCACCAACATCTTCCCAGCTGAGATTGTTCTTTTTCAGCTTTTCAATGAAGGTTTCCAGTGACGGAACACTGAAGCAGATATGGTGATTTTTGTAATATTCCTTTTTGCCTTCTGAACCCAAAATAAGATGCAGGGAGGTATGGGGGCCCGTTTTCAGCCATACATGTTTACCTAATTTAAAAGGCTCTTCTATCTGAGGAAGTCCGATAATGTTTTTATAAAAATCAGCGGCTTTCTTTAGGTCCATTACAAACAATGCCTGGTGATTTAATATTGCCACTGCCCCGCTGCTATCCTGTGCCTGTGAGCGGCTGATGCCTGCCAGCAACATAAAAGCCAGTAGTCCGATTCTAAAACGGTTGATAGAGAATGCCATACTATTTCTTTTTAAAGAGTTCGTCTTTGGTAACAATTTTTACTTTATCACCATCTTTTAAGGTTTGACTTACCATGCTGTAAGGACCGGTAACAATCATATCACCGGGTTGTATCCCGCTGGTTACTTCAATGTAATTAATATCCTGTATGCCGGTCTTAACCACTCTTTTTTTCACGATGCCATCTTTCATTACTATAAATACTACTTCCTGCATGTCGTTATCTGTTGCTTCCAGGGCATCGGAGGTGTTGGCTTTTTCATTTTCCTTCTTCGCTTCGGCAAGGCTCTTGTCGCTATCTTTAATACGTGCGTTTACTGAAGCTATAGGCACTGCAATAACATTGTTTTTCTGTTTGGTTTTTATATCAGCACGTGCATTCATTCCAGGCCTGAACGGAAAACGCTGTTTGCCCGAAGGGTCAATTAAATCCTGGTACGAGGATTTGTCCAGGCGGATGCGTACTTCGTAATTTGTTACCTCTGTGCTGGTAGTGGCTGCACCAGTCGCCGATTTTACGCTGCTCGCAATTTTTGTAACGATGCCCTTAAATTTTCTGTCGTTATAGGCATCCACCTCTACGTCTGCATTGTCTCCGATATTGACCTTCACAATGTCATTTTCTCCCACGTCCACTCTTACCTCAATCGTATTCATATCAGAAATAGTCATCATTTCGGTTCCGGCCATTTGAGCGGTACCTACCACTCTTTCTCCTTTTTCTATTTTGAGGGAAGATACAACGCCCGTCATTGGCGCTATAATAGTAGTACGGCTTAATGTGATATTAGCTGTAGTAAGACCCGTTTGAGAAGACTGAACACCGGCTTGTAAGCTACGTATGTTTTGAAGAGCGGCATCATAATTAGCCTTGGCCGAGGAAAGGCTGGTTTCATACTGCTCAAACTCGGCTTTTGATATAACGCGGTCATTATACAGGGTCTTATTGCGATCAAATTGTTGCTGCGCCTGATCCAGGGAGGCTTTTAATGCACCCAGCGCGGCCCGGCTATTAGCAACAGTAGCCTGCGATTGTCCCACTTTTGCGGCGGCTTCGTCCCTTTGCAAAACATACACTTCAGGATAAACCCTGGCCAATACCTGGCCTTTGGTAACGCTATCTCCTTCAGCAACGGTAAGTTCGGTGACCTCGCCACTAATATCCGGGCTTATCTTAACCTCGTATTCGGGGTAGATCTGCCCGCTGGCAGTTACTGTTTCGGTAATAGAACGGGAAGCGGCTTTCTCAGCCGTTACCGTTAATGCTCCTTTACCTTTATTCATATTTACTACGATCAGAAACACGAGTGCCAAAGCTGCCCCGGAAATGATCAGTATTTTTTGCCAACGTTTACTCATTTGAAAAGTCTATACAGTTTGAATATTTGTCAAGTTAAAATATCGAATTATATAAAATCCTTATTATTTTTAATACTCTAAAAATATTTTTATGAAATTAAAGCTTTTTATCACTTCTCTGATTGTTATTGGAAGTTTGTTTATTTCACACGACTCCAAAGCTAGTAGCAGTTTTTTTAATCTTCCAACAGTTAAAAATACTCTATCAACCTTTTATTGGGTTTCGGGATCAAGTGGCCTTTATACTGTTACATTTACTTTAGATGAGTTAAGACTTACAACTACTCCCATTCGAGCTTCGAAATACAGCAGTTCTGGGCAGATCCCACTTTCCGTAATAAGTTGGACGAATATGTATACATATGCGGTAAGTGCTACCCACCAATACGTATCTGGGAACGTACTATTGTACGAGAACGGTTCGACGGTATCCGTTCACATTAACGGTAACTTTCCAATATTTTCTTTGTAGTACTTTTTCAGAAATTTTTGATTTAAAAGAGCTGTTTACAACCTTAATCCCAATCCCTTATAAAATTCTAACAATTTCATCTTAAAAACATAATCATATTGCGCCGATACCAGGTTTATTTTAGCCCTGAATAAGTTATTCTGGTTTAAAATAAGGTCGATAGGCTGCAGCAGGCCCACATCAAATCTTTTTCGGGCAAAATCGTATGCCTTTTGTGCCGACTTTACTGCTACCTGTGTGGCATTATACTTTTGAACAGCTGCTACCGCATTGGTATACGCCTGGTAAATATCCTGTTTTAAAGTGCGGCTATCCTGTTCTTTTAGCAATTGCTGGTTTTCTACATCCAGTTTTGCCTTTTGCCAGTTGATGCGCGCCGATCCACCGTTAAAAATAGGAATATTCAAAGCCAATCCTGCATTTTGGCTGAAGTTGTTGCTGATTTGTCTAAAATAAGTGTTTTTGTCAAAGCCATAATATTCCCTTTGCGCTGAGTAAACCACGTAATCCATCCCGTTTACATTTACAAATCCTGCAGGTACAGGAACAGTTTTATAATCTCTTGGGATAACTCTTTGCGCATTAGAATACCGGGAGTTCAAACCACCAAAAAAAGAAATGGTAGGATACATGCCTGCTTTAGCTACGGCAACATTTCGTTCGCTGGCCTGCAAGTTCAGGTTATTGATCTTTTGCTGAGGAAGGTTTTCTAAAGCCGATTGGTATACCAGTGCGGGATCCAGCTCTGCCAGGGTTTCTAACGGAATAGATTCAACGGGCGGAACCTCTATTTCAAAAGGAACATCGGCTTCCAGGTTGATCAATGCCTTTAGCTGCAGCAGTGATAAAACATAATTCGTACGGGCTGTGATCATATTAGAGCTGTCCGTAGCATACTGGGTTTGTGCCTCTGCCTGGTTTAATTCGGGTAAGGCGCCTGCATCTACCTGCTTCTTTATATTATTAAACTGTTCGCGACTTTGAGCAACCTGTACCTGGCTGATATTGATTTGTTCTTTATTGAGTAAAGCCGCCAGGTAAGCATTGGCCACATTCAGCGATACGTCATTTTTTGCTTTTTCCAGGCGGGCAACACTTGCCTGTGCCAGGTAATTATTGGCTTTTACTGTATTCTTTTTCGCAAACCAGTTAAAAAGGTCTAATCCAACATCAAGGCCATGATTGGCAAATAATATTTCGTTGGTGGTAAACTGGTTCGAGGTAGGGTCAATAGACCGGCCAAACTGGAAACCTCCGCTGTGCTGGCTGTTAATCCTCGGATATAATGCCAGTATACTCTGGTGATGCGTTAACTTATCAAAACGGGCCTGTACGTCGGCCTGTTTTACAGAAATATTATTTACAACGGCATAATCCACGCAGCGTTTTAATGACCATTTTTCCTGGCCGAGTGCCGAACCATAGATTGCAATAAGCAGTAAGACGAAAGATTGTCTCTTCATAAAATAAGCTAAATATGAGTAAAAATAAGATAGAATGCAGATATTACCTATACCATAGGTTTTCTGTTATAATTCTGTGCTCCCGGAGTGGAACTTCCATAGAGAGGCATATACACTATTGGCAAGCAGCAGCTCTTCATGAATGCCCGATTCCACGAGTGTTCCGTTTTGCATAACCAGTATCTGGTCGCAATTCCGGATGGTGGATAAACGGTGAGCGATAATAATAATGGTTTTACCCTGCTGTTGAAACCATTGCAGCGCTTGCCGGGTTTGCATTTCGCTGGCGGGATCAAGACTGCTCGTAGCTTCATCCAGTATTAGTATATGCGGATTTCGATATAAGGCTCTCACAATGGCCAGGCGCTGACGCTGACCTCCCGAGAGGTTGACTCCCTGTTCGCTCAAAACAGTATGATAGTTGGCGGGCAGTTTTTCAATAAACTCGTTAATACCGGTAAGTTTGGAGAGAAAAAGAATTTTTTGCATGTCTGGCTCATAATCCCCGATCGCAATATTTTCGATAATGGTTCCTGCAAAAAGATCGATATGTTGCGGAACTACCCCAATTAGCTGCCTCAGGCTTTTATTGGAGATATGGTTGAGCTCAAAATCGCCGATGGTAATTCTACCTTCCTGTACAGGATAAAGATTTTGGAGCAGCGACATCAGTGTAGATTTGCCGCTTCCGCTTTCTCCGACTATTGCTGTGCTTTTCCCTTTTTCGATAGTTAAGCTCAGGTTTACAAATACCTGCGCCCTGGTGCCGTATCGGAACGAAACCTTATTAAAAACAATATTCCCGGTCAGTTCAGGCGTAATGACGACTTTGTTGTCATTGTTACTTTCGGTTTCCAGGTCTATTATTTCGAACAGGCGATCGGCTGCAATTAATGCGTCCTGTATGCTTTTGTTAGCGCCGATAAGCGATGCTGCCGGACCGGTTAAATACCCGATCAATGCGTAAAAGGAGAGTAGTTCTCCCGGAGAAAGCTCCCCTTTTATTACAAAATAGCTGCCGGCCCACAACAGGACGATGGTAAATAGCCGTGTGAAGAATTCAATTGCATTGCCGGTGTACAAACCGTATGTTGATGTTTTGTAAATAGTTTGAAGTAATTTATAAAACCGGTTTTCCGTTTTTTCGTTGGCATATGATTCCAGGCCAAACCTTTTGATCGTTCCTGCGGCAGTAAGACTTTCCACTAACTGAGTCTCTAATTCGGCACTATCTTCCATCAGGGTGCGCTGCCATTTTTTGTTGATCTTATTGCTGATAAAATATAGTAATGCGTATATAGGGATGATAAGAAGCATGATGGCTGCCAGTTTCCAATAGTATAAGAACATCAGGCTGATAGAGAATCCGATAATAAGTATATTGACGACCAACGAAAGTGAAACATCATTTACAAACATTCTTATTTTAACTGCATCGTTGACGCGGCTGATGATTTCACCCACGCGCATGGTATCGAAAAAGCGCTGAGGGAGTTTTAAGAGATGTTTGTAGTATCCCAATATGAGCTTTGCGTCAATCTGCTGGCCTGTTTGCAAAGCAAATAAGGATTTATAAAATCCTGTCAGCAGCTGAAAAATGAGTATCACAATCATGGCAACGCTTAGCAGGTTGAGCAGCCGTAAATTCCCTTCTACCAGGACAAAGTCAATTATTTTCTGCATATATATAGACGTGGAGAGCCCGAGTAACGTATAAACTATGGCTCCAACAATAGCTTGTAGCATAACAGAACTATGTGGCTGAATCAGCTGCCAGAATCTTTTGATATTGGATATTTTTTCATTGCCTGTCGTAAAGTGCTCATCGGGTACCAGCAATACGATTACACCGGTCCAGGTTTCTTTGAATGCTTCATGAGTTTGCTTATGAAGTTTTCCTTCGGCCGGGTCCATGACCAGGATATATTTGGAGGTTGCCTTATAAATCACAACATAATGATGCAGCTGGTTTTGAAGAGCCAGATGGGCAATGGCTGGTAAGGGAATTTTGAGAAGGCTTTCAAAAGGACCTTTGGCGCCCTTAGCCTGAAATCCCAGTTTTTCGGCTGCTTCTATCAGGCCCAGTACATTGGTGCCACGTTTGTCAGTACCTGCAAACTGCCGGATACGGCTAACGGGTAGTCTGAGTTTATAATGGGCCGCAATGGACGCCAGGCAGGCAGCGCCACAATCAGTGATATCCCTTTGTTTGATTTTGATTTCTTTTCTCATAGGTCTTTAACAGTATTGGGTTACAAGCCGGTTGCTCCGTATAGGTGTGTTGTGGCAACCCTGGTATGCTGGTAGCTATCCTGCATTGGCTATATTAGGCGCTGCGGGGTTCAGCCAGTCATCTATCTTATCAAACAGCAATTGCCAGAATGTTCTTTCTGCTACAACAAACCGGGCCTGCAGGGATAACCCTTTTTTCAGCTTTCCGCTGAATCCGTTTTTTAAATGCAATTGTGTAGTGTCAAAACTGCAACGTACTTTAAACACAGGTTGATCATTTACTATTGAGAAATCATTATCAATACTTAAAATCTTCCCGGTAAGCACACCAAAATAATTATAATCAAAAGCATCTACCTGGAATCTGGCAGCCTGTCCGGTTTTGAGTAAACCTACATCTCGTGTATTCACATAACATTCCGCAATAAGGCTGCTTTCAGGCGAAAGGGTAGCAATGGTTTGTCCTGCCTGTACCACACTCCCTTCATAAAGATTATTGATGCCTTGAATTACACCACTTACCGGCGCCTTGATCTGGTAGTTTTTTTTATCGGCGAATATCTTATTGCCGGTTGCATTAAGTTGCGATAGCTCAGCTTCATAGGTGGCCAGTTCCTGCTGCCATTGGGCTACCTGGTTGCGTGTAAATGCCTCATAAGCGGCCTGTAGCTTTTCATTTTCAACCTGCTTGTCGAAGGCCTCTTTGGGTGCGATTACTTTGTCTTTTAAAAGGGTGTTGTTGATATCCATTTCTCGCTGCGCTTTTTTTAGAGAGGCCCGTTGATCTGCCAGCTGGTATTTGAAGCGGTTGAGTTGCTGCTTATACAATGGGCTGCTTAAGCTACTAAAAGAAATATTGCCATGCGAAGCTGTAAGCATTTTAAGGTCACGAATAAATTCCCTGCGTTGATGAATGTTGTAGCTATTGCTGGCGGCCTGCACGGGCGACACTTCATCTTTGATGATAGCAATGATATCACCCGCCTGCACCATCTGGCCCTCTTTGTAAAATAATTTTTCTACGATGCCCGAAACTACAGGCCGTATTTCACTTCGTTCAGTTATCGGCCGTGTAATGCCCGCAGCCCGAGTAGAAATGGTGGTGGAGATGAAGGGTAATGATACTAAAGCCGCTATCACCATAACGAGAACGACCAGATAGATGATGGAAGTTTTAGGGAAACTCATAGGCGTAAAGAATGTTTAGTAGCGGGAATTAAAGCCATCTATAAAACCTCGTTTGGCATCTTCCCAATTCAGGATCAGTGATATTAATAGCAGAACAGCAATTATTATCAGTATAGTTCGTTTGTTCAGTTTCATGGGTGAAAGATTTTAGTTTAACGATGGTGGTTTATATTATTAGCAACGGCTCAATTCTTACTTGTAGTGTTACCTATGGTGTCTGTACTAGTACGATTATCTTAATGAGGAAGGAAGAAAAACGAAGGTCTCAAATAACACTTAATTTGACGTTAAGTTGGTTTCAGTAGAACTTTTTCAGGAAAGATATTTTCTGATAATAAAAGCTAGCAAGTTGTAAAGCGAGTGAATTAATACTACTGAAAAGTACGGATTGCATTTCGCTTTTCTAAAATACAAGTAACTATAGTTTAAAGAAACTCCAGCTAAAAAGGCGTTTGCGCGATATAGCCAGTTGTAGCTATGCATAGCAGAAAATAATAAGCTGCTGCATATAATAAATATCCAATCTTTTGCTTTATCTTCTAACCTGATATCCTTTACGACGTACAGAAA
>JBCNOR010000510.1:0-4150 GCA_039593785.1 Niabella sp.
CACTGCGCTTTTCTTCTATTACCTGCCAGCCGCCACGGTCCAGTTCCAATGTTCCGTTGTTGCCTATAAAAGCAATGCTGTGATCCCTGCCGTAGTTGCCATTATCAATACCCATAGCATGGTCCCATACAATATTAAAGCCGTCAAACTCGTAAAGGGCGGTCAATGTATCTGGTGTTTCCTGGTAGAGATCAGGATAGGCAAACCTGCCTCCTAAAGCTGAAACCGTTTTAGGAACCGGCGCGTTCATGCCAAAAATAGCGTAGTCCATCAGGTGCACGCCCCAGTCTGTCATTAAGCCGCCTGCATAATCCCAGAACCAGCGGAAATTAAAATGGAAACGGCTGCTGTTAAACGGCCTTGTTTTAGCTGGTCCCAGCCACATTTTATAATCCACACCGGGAGGCGGTGCGCTGTCGGCCACTACAGGCGCGGGTTTCATCCAGCCCTGGTAGCAATTTACTTTTACCGTTCTGATGTTACCCAACTGCCCGCTATGCACCAAAGCAATCGCATCTCTAAAATGTTGCTGGCTGCGCTGCCACTGCCCCGCCTGTACTACTTTATTATATTTTTCCTGTGCCGCAACCATGGCACGACATTCTTCTATAGAATTACCCACAGGCTTTTCTACATATACATCCTTGCCCGCTCTTACGGCATCTATCATGATCAGGGCATGCCAGTGATCCGGCGTTCCGATAATAACCGCGTCCACATCTTCATTATCCAGCAAGCCGCGATAATCTTTATAGGTTTTTATTTTACCGGTGTCAATGTTTTTTCCTTTTAGTTCTTTCAGGCGGTCGTCTAACACGGACTGGTCCACATCACATAGTGCTACCAGGTTAACTCCTGCAATTTTGAGTATGGACATGGTATTAGCCCAGCCCATTCCTTTGATACCGATCACACCGATATTGATTTGATCAGCAGCACTGGTGATAATGCCGGAAAAGTTTTTTGTATTGAAAGACTGTAGTGCAAATCCGCCAAGCGCTAACATAGAACTATTGGCGAGAAACTTTCTTCTGGATGACATGAGCAATCTGTTTTATTCAATAATTTATGAGAAGGAAAGTTAGCAAGAAAAAATGTAAAAACAACAATTATTAATGGGCCCGGAAAATAATGGAAGATGAACTTGTTTTGAACGCCGTAGCGATGGACCGGTGACGGCGCAGAACCAGAATTTCAACTCAGCATCACTGACGCATTATATGGACTACCGGGAGCAGAAAAGAATATGCAGACAAGTTTGCAAAGGAACAAGGTGGTAATGCAGCAGACGATATTGAATTTTAAAAAACAGCTATAAAAAGCAAATGCCCGGCGTATTCCGGGCATTTGCTTTTTATCATTTTAGATTATTTTTTGTTTTCGTCATTGTATTGCTTCTCTGCTTTTTGGGCTTTCTCAAAGTCGAGTATGACACCGTTGATGCAATAACGCAACCCTGTAGGGGGCGGCCCGTCATCAAAAACATGTCCCAGGTGTGCTTCGCAGCGGCCGCATTCTACCTCCGTACGTACCATGCCGTGGCTTTTATCTTCTTTGTAAATAATGCTGGTTTTGCTGATGGGCTCATAAAAGCTGGGCCAGCCGCAGCCACTTTCAAATTTGGTGTCGCTCTTAAACAAAGGGTTTCCGCAGGCGGCGCAATAATAAGTGCCCACTTCCTTAAAATTTTCATATTTGCTGGTCCAGGGCCTTTCGGTTCCCTTCTGACGGGCAATATAATAAACATCTTCAGGCAATACTTTTTGCCACTCTTCGTTGCTGATCTTTACCCGCGAAGTATCGGTACGCGAGTAAACAGGGTTATTTTCCTTATTCATTTTTGTTGTGTCTTTAGAGTTGGATGATTTTGTTTGCGACTGGCATTGATGAAATACACAGCAAACGCTTACTAATATCAGTAAAAAATACTTCATACCTGGTAATTTAAACAAATAATACGGATAAAAAGTTGTTGAGGATTGCGTTACCTGTAATTTTCACATTTTTCAACAAATGCCGCAGTCATACCAGTAAATTAGTTTTCATACGTATATTTGTTGAGTTACATCAAAACAAATACATAAATGTTTAATTTAGTTTTATTTGGCCCTCCTGGTAGCGGCAAGGGTACACAAGCTACCAATCTTATAGAAAAATATAAACTGGTTCATCTTTCTACAGGAGATTTACTTAGAAGCGAAATAGCTAATAAAACCCCGCTGGGTGTTGAGGCAAAAAAAATAATGGATGCAGGACAATTAGTGCCTGATGAAGTGGTTATTGGTATTATTGACAACTGCCTGGAGAAAAATGCGGGCGCCAATGGTTTTTTATTTGATGGTTTTCCGAGAACCATTACCCAGGCAAAAGCGCTGGACAAATTACTGGAGCTGAAGAAGAACCAGATCAATTTGGTTCTGGCTTTACAGGTGAATGAAGAGGAGCTGGTAAGAAGGCTTTTAGAGCGTGGTAAAACTTCAGGTCGTTCTGATGATACCAGCGAAGAAGTGATCCGCAAAAGATTTCAGGTTTATACCAACGAAACAGAGCCGGTAGCACAACATTATAAAGAGGGCGGGAAGTTTAAAGCCATTCCTGGTGAGGGTTCGGTAGATGATATTTTTGCAAACCTTAGCACCGCTATAGACGAGTATAATAAGGAAGCATAGCTCCTTGTTCATATATATTTTAGAAAGAGCCCGCTTACCGGGCTCTTTACATTTATACTATTTAGCGAGTACCGAATCTGCCTTTGCAATGCTCGAGAGCACTACCTCTTTCATTTCATTTACTGAAGCCAATTGTATTTTCAGGTAATCTACTCTGGCTGGTTCATTGTCTTTTAAAGAGTCATATTTAAAACCTTCCATCCATTCATGCATGGCCACATCAGCATAGTTTAAATTTTTCAAAGTGCTGTCTAATAATGCAATGCGTTGGGTATTGCCTGGAGTCTTTTTCAGCGAATCTAATTCGGCCTGGGCATCTTTCTGAAGGCGCTGCAGCTTCATCATTTTAGGCATGGCTACATCATGTCCGTCTAAAACCTGTTGCAACAAGCTATCTGATAAAGATTTTTGAGGTTCAGCATCAGCCGGAGCACCACTGTTACAGGCCACGGCCAAAAGGGCTATAAGAGCAAGACTATAAAAACGCATAATCAAAATTTTGACAAAAGTAGTATATATAGTTTGGGCGTATTCTTTTCGCAATAGTATTTAACAACCCTTACGCATGATCCTGTAATTTGCTCTCACCACACAATGCGTTAGACAGCTATTTTAAATGAGAAGAATATAGTTTGTGCCGCAAGAGGAGGAAGGATACTTATGCCTGTCCCAAAGACTGGCAGTGTTGTTAAATGTTCTCTTTGTGCAGTAACCTAATAATAGCGGGTGTATATTTGATAAAACAAATAAGCTATGAGGAAACAGGACCTTAGGGCCGCCGAAACGCTACACTTTTTGGAAAATAATGATGTCAACCCGGGATTCAGGCGCTTGCTGGATTGCGTGGCAGATACCCAGGATATGGAATTGTACCAACAGGCGGTGGCTTTAACTGATTGGAAGGAGCAGCACCCGGACGAATCAGCTGAATTTATTGAGAAGGCAAAAGCGCTGCTACGGAAAACGGAAGCAATAACCTTAATTGAGCGTAATATCAATAGACCGGTTGTGGTAGCGAATGAGATCCGTAAGCAATACCGGGCCGGAGGGTTCTCTTTAGGACCTATATCAGTAAGTGTAAAAAAAGGACAGGTATATGGCCTGGTGGGCGAGAACGGTAATGGAAAAACTACTTTACTCAGGCTGCTGGCCAAAGAGCTTTACCCCGATAGTGGTAACCTGCAATATGATTTTGGAGCGCCTGTTAAAGATGAATTTGAGTTAAGAACCCGGTTGGTTTATATTCCGCAACGGACAAAAAAATGGTATGGCAGTTTAAAAGATAATTTGAAACTGGTTTTATCCAGCTATCATTATCCGCCGCAAGAAAACGAAACCCGCGTACTGCTGATGATTGCCCGTTTGGGTTTGTGGAATTACAAACATTTGAAATGGCACCAGCTTTCTTCGGGGTATAAAATGAGATTTGAGCTGGCGCGAACTTTATTAAGAAAGCCGGAACTGTTATTGCTTGATGAGCC
>JBCNOR010000511.1:0-4127 GCA_039593785.1 Niabella sp.
GCAAAGATAAAGCAATGTGGAATGGAAAATATTGAATGTAAACGAAAAATGGCTATTAGGATACAGGCTTTCCGGGAAGCAATCTATATTATAAAGTTACGAATATTTAATTTATCCGTGTTTTATGAAGCTAACCGTAATTTTGCACCCTAGAAAAAACAGGAATGAAGGTAATTGATCACATCAACAGGGCGAAAGAAAAAAATGAAACCCTGATATCTTTCGAAATACTTCCACCGTTAAAGGGAAAAGGAATTGAAGGATTGTATGAACATTTAGACCCACTGATGGAGTTTAAACCTGCCTATATTAATGTTACGTATCATCGTAGTGAGCATGAATTTAAGAAAAACCCCGACGGAAGCTTTAAGAAAGTTACGATTCGTAAGCGCCCGGGTACGGAGAGCATCTGTGCTGCTATCATGAATAAGTATAATGTAGATACGGTGCCCCACCTGATCTGCGGTGGATTCAGTGTGACAGAAACCGAGGATGCCCTGATCAACCTAAATTACCTGGGTATTGATAATGTACTGGTATTAAGGGGCGATGCTGCCAAAAATGAAACCGCGTTCATTCCCCAGCCGGACGGGCATTTTTATGCGGTTGATCTGCTGAAGCAGGTTGTCAATCTCAATAACGGCGTTTATTTGGAAGAAGAGCTGCTGAATAGCCGCAAAACTTCTTTTTGTATAGGCGTGGCAGGATACCCCGAAAAGCATTTTGAAGCGCCGAATATGCAAACAGACCTGGCTTATCTGAAAGCAAAGGTAGATGCGGGCGCCGATTATATTGTAACGCAGATGTTCTTTGACAATGCAAAATATTATGCATTTGTAGAAGCCTGCAGGGCCAATGGTATCAATGTTCCCATAGTTCCGGGGCTGAAGCCTATTTATAATAAAAAGCAGCTGACCATGCTGCCGAAAATATTTTCGATCGATCTGCCCCAGGAGCTTTCTAAAGAAATTGAAGCCTGTAAAAACAATGCAGAAGTAGAGAAAGTAGGGGAAGACTGGTTGCTGGCGCAGAGCCAGGACCTAAAGAAAAACGGTGCCCCGGGATTACACTATTATACCTTGGGAAAGCCGGGCATTGTAGCAAATGTGATCCGGAGACTTTAATAAGCAATTATGTACGATGTTGGAGGTACGATGTACGTACATCTTATACCGTACATCGTATATAAATAAATAAATCGTACACATATTGGCTCGTAGAAAGAAAAATATAACACTCGAAAACGTATTGATTGAGGATTATGCGGCAGAAGGAAAATCACTGGCCCGCTTAGACGGAAAGGTAATTTTTGTAGAGCAGGTAGTACCTGGTGATGTGGTAGACGTATGTCTTACCAAAAACAAAAAAGACTGGGGAGAGGGCTGGCCTTTACGCTTTCATTCCTATTCTGACAAAAGGGTAGCCCCGTTTTGTACCCATTTCGGAACCTGCGGTGGTTGCCAGTGGCAGATGCTGCCCTACGATCTGCAATTGCAGTACAAGCAAAAACAGGTGCACGATAATTTGAAGAGAATTGGAAAGGTTCAGTTACCTGAGATATGGCCGATTGTGGGTGCAAAAAGCATTACACGCTATCGGAACAAAATTGAATATACTTTCGGTACAGACGAGTTTTTGACCAAGGAAGAATTCAACAGGCGTAAAGAAGCCGTGCTGAGCGCCTCTTCAGAAGCGGGAGATCTGAACGGCCCCGGAGCCGCGGGCTTTCACGCCAAAGGGTCCTGGAGCAAAGTGGTAGATATACAAACCTGCCATTTGCAAGCCGAGCCTACCAACGATCTGCGGTTAGCAATAAAAAAATACGCCATTCAAAACGGCCTTAGTTTTTACAACCTGCGGGAGCAGCATGGGTTTTTACGTACCATGCAGGTGCGTCTTTGCGAAACAGGAGAATGGATGGCTAACATAATGGTAGGAGAAGATAACCCGGAAAAGATTGAGAAGCTCATGCAGTTTGTGTTGCAGCAGTTCCCGGGTATTACTTCATTGCTGTACACGGTTAATACTAAAAGAAATGACAGCCTGCACGACCTGGAACCGGTGGTGTATCATGGCAAGGGTTATGTAATTGAGCAACTGGAAGACTTTCAGTTTAAAATAGGGCCTAAATCTTTTTTCCAGACCAATACCCGCCAGGGCGAAGAACTGTACCGGATTACGCGGGATTTTGCCGGGTTGACTGGTAAAGAAACTTTATACGACCTGTATTGCGGTACGGGAAGCATCGGTATATTTTGTAGCCGGAATGCCGGTAAAATTATAGGTGTAGAAATGATTGATGCAGCCATTGAAGATGCCAAAGAAAATGCGGCGCTTAACAGCCTGGATAAAACTCATTTCTATGCGGGCGATGTAATCAAGGTTTGCGATGATGATTTCTTCGCCAGGCACGGCCGGGCAGATGTTATTATTACCGACCCTCCGCGGGCAGGTATGCACGAAAAACTGGTGCAGAAGATTAACGAAATGGCCGCTCCTACCGTCGTATATGTAAGTTGTAATCCGGCCACCCAGGCCCGTGACCTGGCTTTGCTGGATGAAAAATACACGGTAACCAAAATTCAGCCGGTAGATATGTTCCCGCACACCTTGCATATTGAGAACGTGGTACAATTAAAATTGCGATAATATACAGGCAAGGTATAGCTTATCAACCTATACCGTTTAATAAAATAGCCCGGAACAAATGTCAGGTATCGACCATTTGTTCCGGGCTTTGTTTGTAATGATGCTTTGCTAAAAAACGCCCATATCGGCCAGCTCTGCCTTCATCAGGAAAACATTATAAGGCATCCACATCGACATCAGGAAATATAGGTTATCGCCTGTTGCGGAAATAGGGTGCAGGTAAGAGCCATATAGTTGCGGGTACACGGTACCGGCAGCCAGTTCGTAAGGTTGGCTCCAGGGTCCGGTGATATTTTCTGCTGTTCGCATCGTAATATTATACCGGTCTTCACTAAAATAGGTAAGGATCCATTTTTTGTGTTTGGTATTATAAACAAAAGAAAGCTCACCTACTTTTTCGTTGATGAGAATAGTGGCCGCCGACTCATTACCGGTTACCCATTGATTGCCTGCACTGTTCCAGTATTCATACAGGCTTTGGTTTTCAATATCAGCTTCTTTGAACCGGGCTAAATAGGCGGGGTTATTTCTTCCTGCATGAGTACCTATCATGTATACATACCCATCTTTTTTGAAATAACCTGCCATACCAAAATTGCTGTTGGCAGAAAACAGCACGGTTTCACATTTTTTCCAGGTATGTCCGTTATCAACTGATTTAAACAGCCCCGAATGATTGGTGATCCAGCCCGTCCAGTTCCTGATATTGAAATAATGCACATAGTCCGCTCCGTTAGCCCTGATAGCTGCCGAAGGTATAGAGGTCAGGTTGCCATTTCCTGATTGATCTTTTCCCCCGGGAACAATTTCACGGGCATTGCCTGCATTATCAGTAGCCATACTACTAAACGTAAGCCCGTCATCTAACTGGCTATCGTTAGAAAATGCCAGCACATTAGAGCGCCAGCTGCCACCGTTAGGGCCGGGATTGGCTGCGTTTGGAACAAAGTCCTGGCCAAAAGTATCGCCAAAAAATATACCGTAATGGTTGGGTTCCATTTCCCATATAATTCCGAGGTCGGTGCCGCCAACGTTCCATTTGCCGGCGGTATTATTCGGGTTGGGAAATGACTCGTTACCTATGGGTTTACCCGTTACCCGGGCCAGGCGCTGTATGCCCCGTACAAAAAAGCCCCAGCGATTGTCCACATCCAGGGTGAGTGTATTCGAAACATTCCCGTCTTTATAATGTGCCTTTAATAGCAGTTTGAAAGATTGCGGATCTGTTGCCTGAATCGGGTAGCTGAAGTTGTAAGGCGATGCCAGCTCAGCCCTGCTTATTTTATTGCTGTAACTATTGCCCCCGCTTTTGGTAACCGAGATGTAATCTATAGCATCCAGGTTTTTAAAGCTTAAAGCAGCAGATACCTTTTTTGTTTGCTTATCGGGAATAAGAGTAGTCCGGGTTGCTATAAGCTCGTCTGTTGGAACGAACACATCTTTTTCACCGTCTTTTTTACAGGCAATAGGTCGGCGCT
>JBCNOR010000512.1:0-4115 GCA_039593785.1 Niabella sp.
CGTCTTTATTAAACACTGTCAGCTGCAATATACCGGAGTAAAAATCCGCAGTAGGAATAACACCTGTAATCTCTTTTTTGTCTCCGCTAATAGGATGTTTGAAAAGTACCTGGTTTTCCATTTGTCCTACCAGGTAAGCGGGTTTAAAGGCCTCGGCAGTGTTATTATATTGGATCCTGAACTGTTTACCCTTCGCAGTATTCCTGACACTGAATGTGATCCCATTATCAGTAGATGGCGGTAGCGGATATTTCTCATCCGAACCTTTTAGTGTTGCAAAATAACTACCCGCCGGTAACGGAATAATAGGAAAGCTGCCCATACCGTCATGCTGGCTTTTAAAGCTGGTTACCAGTTCGCCGGTTTCACTTTTGATTTCTCCTTCTACCGATAATGGCATTCCATATTTATCGATAGCTTTAAAGGCAACAATATTCAATAATCCTTTAACCATGTTACCTCCTTCAGGAAAGAAGAGCAGCTGGGATTTACCCTTCGGTTCATCGTCATTTTTCTTTTTGTCTTGCTTTCCCCATATTGAAACCCGTTTGTGAAACACAAACCCGGGCTGGTTGAGCATTATGGAAGAATAGGCCCTTATCTGGTAGGTACCTGCCGCGAGGCTTTCCGGAATATCTATTTGTCCTCCGATTGTGGTTCCATAATAAACAGGGAAAATGTTCCTCAATACAACATCGTTCTCGCTGTTAACGAGTTCAACGTATAATGATGAGCTTTGGCCGGAAGGTATTAAACCGGCCATAAAATAACCTTTTAACCAAATGGTTTGCCCGGCAAAATAGCTCTCGCGGTCCAGGTGCAGGTAGAGCTTTTCCACGGGATTCGTTTTGGTCCAGGCAGCGAGCTTGGTTTCAATGGTTTGAGCAAAGGTTAATGAATAGGTTGTTGCCAAAAGCAGCAGAGAAAGCAGGATTTTTTTCATACAGATAAATAAGTACATGAAAATAAAGTAAATGACTATAAAAAATGCAGGAAGTTTATTTTTGATGCCGGTTTTTTATGGTTTAACCGACATTTTGTCTACTTTTTTTCATTGGCAATATTATTGTCATGCTTAGTTTTGCCAACAAATTTGAATATGATGAATCAAAACAATGATAATTTTACAGAGCAGGATGGTTTAAACATTAATGCTGACGAAAATGTGAGTGGAACAGAGCACCTTAACGACCCCATTGAAGAAACCCAATTGAATGCGTTAGAGGCTGAATTAAATGAAAGCAAGGACAAGTACCTGCGCCTCGCTGCCGAGTTTGATAATTTCCGGAAAAGAACCGCAAAAGAACGTATAGAATTATTTCAAACCGCGGGAAAAGATATTATTACAGATTTATTAGATGTATTGGATGATGTAGATCGCGCCTCCAAAGAAGTGGAAGAGTCGAGCGATGCTCATTTAAAGCAGGGGGTTAGCCTGATCTTTAATAAGCTGAAAAATATTTTGCAATCAAAAGGGTTAAAGGCTATGGAAGCAAAGGGTGTTGCTTTTGACCCTGAGCTGCATGAAGCTATTACGGAAATTCCGGCTCCTACAGAAGAATTGCAGGGTAAGGTTGTGGATGAAATAAGTAAAGGGTATTACCTGAATGACAAGATTATTCGTCACGCTAAAGTAGTGGTAGGTAAATAATTTGAAAGTTTGAAGGGAAGAATTGATTGCCGCCTATGATTTTCAGGTTTTCAAATTGAATTTTTCAAAAAATACTAGATGTCAAAGAGAGATTTTTACGAGATATTAGGCGTGTCCAAAACAGCAACTGCGGAGGAAATTAAAAAGGCTTATCGTAAGGTAGCTATGCAATTTCATCCCGACAGGAATCCGGGAGATAAGGCTGCAGAAGAGAAATTTAAGGAAGCGGCCGAAGCTTACGAAGTGCTGAGCGATTCGGAAAAGAAGGCGCAGTACGATCGATTTGGACATGCAGGTTTAAGCGGCGCTGGTCGTGGTGGCGGTTTTGGCGGTGGAGGCATGAATATGGAAGATATATTCAGCCAGTTTGGTGATGTTTTCGGTGATGATATTTTTGGAAGTTTCTTTGGCGGTGGCGGAAGGGCCAGAGGTGGTGGCGCCAGGGCGCGTGGCATACGGGGAAGTAATCTCCGCGTGAAATTGAAGCTGAATTATGAAGAAATAGCAAAAGGGGTTACTAAAAATATTAAAGTAAAAAAATATACTTCCTGCACTACCTGTGGCGGCGATGGCGCTAAAGACAAAGGAAGCGTTCAAACCTGCCGTACCTGCCAGGGCAGCGGCCAGGTGAGAAAAGTGCAGAATACTTTCCTGGGGCAGATGCAAACCGTTACGACCTGTCCTGATTGTAACGGGGAAGGAACCACTATTACCTCCAAATGTTCTAATTGTAAAGGAGCAGGAAGAGTATATGGTGAAGAAACGATTACCATTGATGTGCCGCCAGGTGTACAGGCGGGCATGCAGCTAAGCATTGGTGGAAAAGGAAATGCCGGCGAGCGCGGTGGCGCCCCGGGTGACCTGATTGTTTTAATTGAAGAAGAAACACATGCGGAGTTGCAGCGGGAGGGTTTAAATGTTGTGTACGAGCTTTACGTGTCGTTTACTGATGCGGTGTTTGGTACCAATGCGGAAGTGCCCACCATTGACGGCAGGGCCAAGATCAAAATACCTGCGGGTACCCAAAGCGGCAAGATCTTCCGGTTAAAAGGCAAGGGATTCCCAAATGTGCATTCGAACTACGAAAAAGGTGACCAGTTAATTCATGTAAGTGTTTGGACGCCTCAAAATCTTAGCGATGAAGAAAAGGCAGCTTTAGAAAGACTTTCTGATTCACCTAATTTAAAGCCACAACCTGAAAAAACAGAAAAAGGCTTTTTCGATAAAATAAAAGATTTGTTTAGTTAATATTTCCATCTTTTTTTCAAAATGGGTCCGTACTTTGTGCGGGCCCATTTTGTTTTCATGGGGGATAGCGAATACGATTGGGCCGATTCAAATAACGATAATCAATTAAGTAGTATATTGTTGCCCATTTAAAAAATCATCCAATGTTTAAGTTAAATAATAAGAAGGCGATTGTTACCGGTGGCGGAAGCGGTATTGGCAAAGCTGTTTGCCTGGTATTTGGCAAAGCCGGTGCTCATGTATTTGTGGCTGATCTCAATAAAGAGGCCGCAGCGGCAACCGTTCAGGAAATTGAATCTGCCGGAGGCAAAGCTACCGCTGTGCCGGTAAATGTAGCCAGCCAGGAGGAAGTGGTAACGGCTTATGCTTCGGTAGGCGCTTTTGATATTTTGGTGAACAGTGCAGGTGTTTCGCATATAGGGAAGGTAGAAACAACCACGTCTGAGGATTTTGACCGGGTGTTTGCTGTAAATGTAAAGGGCGTGTATAACAGCTTGTTTGCAGGTATTCCATTAATGAAGCAAAACGGCGGTGGGGTTATTGTGAACCTGGCTTCTATTGCTTCCAGCGTGGGCATTCCCGACCGTTTTGCTTATAGTATGAGCAAGGGGGCTGTATTGGCGATGACTTTATCAACTGCTAAAGATTACGTAAAAGATAATATCCGTTGTAATTGTATTTCACCGGCCCGTGTGCACACGCCATTTGTAGACGGATTCCTCGCTAAAAATTACCCTGGTAAGGAGGCCGAAATGTTTGAGAAGCTTTCTCAAACCCAGCCAATCGGCCGCATGGCAAAGCCTGAAGAGATTGCAGCGCTTATTTTATACCTCTGTAGCGACGAAGCATCATTTATAACAGGCAGCGATTATCCTATTGATGGCGGATTTATCAAGCTGAATAATTAATACCCTAATAACAAATTTCAAATTTTAAATTACAAAATGAAACTAATACGTTACGGCCAGCCCGGCAATATTAAAACCGGAGTGATTATCGATGATGTTAAATACGATACTTCTGGTTTCGGAGAAGATTACAACGAGCAGTTTTTTGAAACTGAAGGTCTGGCTCGTTTAGCTAAGTATATACAGGATAATAAGGAGGGCCTGGGTAAGATCAGTGACGAAGAGCGTTTGGATAGCCCCGTGGCGCGTCCATCCAAAATAGTATGCATTGGTTTAAACTATGCCGATCATGCCAAAGAAACCGGGGC
>JBCNOR010000513.1:0-4091 GCA_039593785.1 Niabella sp.
GAACATCGAATAACAAACGGCACGCTGACAGCGTGCCGTTCATCCGTGCCTGACAAGCCCTGCCTGTCGTGCTCAGTGCGCGTAGAGCGTGGAGTTCAGGTACGCAAGCTGGCCATCCTGCTCCGCCTGAACAAGCTCGTGGTACACCTCGGCGCGCGTCTTTTCATGGACCGGTTGCCCATAAGGCGGTACCCATGTGCCGGGCGCAACCGTGGGGGCGGTGTCGTTCGCCGCGACCTGGGTGGTTGCCGCGGGCTGGCTGGTTTGCGTGCCGGCAGGCGCCGAGGTTTGTGCAAAAGCTGACGTGGTGGTGACGACACCGGCGAGCGCAGCGATGATCATGAGCGTCTTCATGTGACTATTCCTCCAGAAGTGAGATCGGTTAGCCGGTCAGCGAATGCGATATGATGTGCTGGCGCAGCAGATTATACTGGAAGACCTGAAGTCTATTGCCAACTCGGTGAATAACCCCATTGCGCTGATGTTGAGCTCTCAACAACTGTACGAGGTAGAAAAAGTGTCAGACAAGGTCATCTATCTTAAAAACGGGCAATATGCCGATAATGAAATGTTGGCGGAACAACAGGCTCTGCATCTCATTACGGAAATTGAAACAACTGCATCCCGGGAACAATTAGGCCAGGCATTTGAGAGCCTTTCTCCTCAAAAGATCTCTTATAACGGCGGTGTATATATTGTTCACTTCGACGCCTCCATAAAATTTGACGAAGTGTTATCGGCCCTCGGCCAACAGAAAACTGATATCACCTATATCCGTAATATTTCGCATTCGACACGCCAGTTCTTTGTAGCATAATACTTTTAAAGTACCTAAATGAAAAAGTGTATCAATAAAATAGACAGACAGCTGCTCGAGCGTTTTCCTTTATTATGGATAACCAGGGCTCCATGGGTATTGCTGGTTACGCTGGTTATACACCTGATATTTTTTGCTTTGGGATGGAATGTATTCAAAAACCCGATGCTATTACAGGATTATAATGTGGATGATATCTACATAAGAAACGGGACCTTGCTGTTAAGTATTATTTGTTCGGTGCTGATAATAGTGGTGTGGTTGATAGTGTTGTTCAGGCATAATGCTTTTAAGAATTACTACCCCACCAGCCGGCGGCAACTCTTTGCTTCCTTTGTTATTTATTTTATCGTCTTATTGCTTTCTTCTACTTTTTATTCGTCTTACCAGCTGGGTTACAAAAAGTATATCAGCGGAAAATATCCCGATGCTGTTTACAATAAAAAGCTGGACCAAACCAGCCTGGCGGCCGCGTTTCTGTCATTTAACCAGGAAAATTATACCATCGACAGGAGGAGATATCCCTCTCCTTTTGATACCCTTTATTGTGAAGTAAACGAAGCCTTTATTGACTTTTCCAAACCGTACCTCAGCCGTTTTACCGACGAGTACCAGTTTTATACTTTAAAGAAAACAATATTAACTGCTGCAAAAGACAACGACGTAGACGATGAGCTGCCGGGACACCTGTATTCTGAACCCATTAATGACACAACCTGGGCGGTATGGGATAAGGACAAGGTTGTAGATGTGTCGGCTCTTGCGACATCTGATCTCAGCTATTTTAATTACTCAAGGGTATTGTTTACGGAGGAGTATTATGACGATGCTCCTGCCATTTATGTAAAGGGTACGCCGCGTTTCGATGAAAGCCAGCAAAAATCACTGGACCTCAGCCGGCAACTTTACCAGATTTTGCAGCGGAATAATGAACAGGAGTTCCGTCAATTATTTTCATCTTTTTTAATAACCGCAAAAGAGTTTAAGATAAAAACTAATTTAACTGTTCAAAATTGGCTGGACCTGATCAACCGTAAAAGCTTTATTGTTGAAAAGTTTGTATACAATGGAGATTACATGCCCGAAGACTGGGAGTACGATGAGCAGATACCCGACACCATGGTGGCCGTTGCTGCTGCTGATGCCGCAGCAGTGGCGCACGGAGCTCCCGTTGAAGCGGTTAGAAGCCAGAAGGAGGCATATTTTGAAAGGGGCAAAACCCGTCTTTATTTTGATGCGAACTCTCTAAAAAATATATTCGGAAATATTAATGCTATTAAAACATACAACCACTGGGAGGTCTTTTTTCAAATGCAATGCTGGCTGGCATTTGGATTGTCGTTGATGCTTTTTATTTTCAGAACCTCGGGCCTGTCTTCTCTTTTGTTTTCTTTGATAACAGGCATTGTTATCGCCATTGCTTTGGGCCTGGCGGTAGTTGGATTAAATATCAATAACGAACTGGTTATTTCTTATCTCGCATTTATAATCGGAACCATTATCGTGGCTACGCCATTACTGTTGCTAAAAAAGTTACGAAAAAAGATCCAGGCCGTGTTTATCAATATTACCCTTGTAGGTTTCGTCCCTTATATCCTATTGATCATTGGCATCATATCCATGCACCAGAAAGACTACTATAAAGCAAAGCTGGGTACTCTCTATTATAAACAAAACCCTCCTCCTGTGCTGATTGAACAGTTGGGGATGAATTTAAGCACCTATCTTTTAATTGCAGGGTTTTTATTTATGCTTTTATATGCCTCCATTGTAAGAAAATGGAAAGCATTGCCCGAGGGATAAATAAAAAATGAATAACTATTTTAAAAGCTGATAAGCTACCAGGCTCACTACGTATGCCAAAAAGGTCATATAACCGAGTTGTATCAGGGGCCATTTCCAGCTGCCGGTTTCCCTTTTTACAATAGCCAGGGTACTCATACACTGCATGGCAAAAACATAAAACAACATTAACGAAACCCCGGTGGCTAAGGTAAATACTTTACTGCCATCGGAGAAAGTGGCCCGCTGCATTTTTTCCTGCAATGCCAGGTTTTCCTCTCCGTCGTCTTCCACGCTGTATAATGTAGCCATAGTGCCTACAAACACTTCTCTTGCGGCGAATGAGGTAATCAGGGCAATACCGATCTTCCAGTCATAACCGAGTGGCCTGATAACCGGTTCAATGGCTTTACCCATTATACCCGCGTAGGAATTCTCCAGTTTCGCGGTACTGTATTGCTCCTCTATCAGCGTTGTATCTGCATTGGGCTGGGCTAATTGCAGCTCATATTGCGTATGGGCCCGATGCATCCTTTCCTTTGGACCAAAGGAGCTTAAAAACCAAAGCGCCAGGCTAATGATCAAAATGATCTTACCGGCTTGTACCACGAAAATCCTGGCTTTTTCGATCATGGTGTGCAGGGCATTTTTCCAGCGCGGCGCGCGGTAAACCGGTAATTCGAGAATAAAAAAGCTCTTTTCTTTTATCTTGATAAACCATTTGGCTACGTACGACACGGCCATTGCAAAAACAACGCCGATCAAATAAAGACCCATCATCACGAGTCCCTGCACACTAATGAACCCTGCTATATAGGTTTTGGGTATAACAATGGCAGTTAAAATGATATAAACCGGTAGGCGGGCCGAACAGCTCATCAACGGCGTTACGAGTATCGTCAGCAAACGTTCTTTTCGGTTTTCAATATTCCGGGCGCTCATAATAGCCGGTACCGCACAGGCAAATCCACTGATCATGGGCATTACACTTTTGCCATTCAACCCCACAGAGCGCATTACCCTGTCTGTTAAAAAACTGATACGCGCCATGTAGCCGGTATCCTCAAGTAAGGTGATCAGGCCAAACAGGATCATGATCTGTGGGATGAAAATAACGATGCCCCCCAGACCGGCCACCAGGCCATTTATGAGTAAATCGGTAAAATGATTTTCGGGAAGCATATCTCCCAGCCAACCGCTGAAAGCGGCGGTTCCCCCGTCTATCCAATCCATTGGGTAAGAGGCCAGCAGGAAAACGCATTGAAATAACAGGAACAGTACTGTTAATAATATAGCGTAACCCCAATACCGGTGCAGAAAAACATTGTCGAGCTTCTCTGTTAACCGTGATCTTTTTTGCGGGTCAGGAAAAGTTACGGCCTGGCTAAGGATATGATTAATACGTGTGTACCGTTGTAGAATTTCTTCGGCCTGGGTACGGGCAGGATTAAACTGGTTATCGACTTCTGCCTGTTCTATCTGCTCCTGCACC
>JBCNOR010000514.1:0-4088 GCA_039593785.1 Niabella sp.
GGTAGGCAATAAAGCCCGAATATGCGGCAATAATTAACAATATCCACCAAAGCTTCCTTAGTACATCGGCTTTGGTCACTTTAAAAAGAATGCCCAGCCAGTCTTTCGTGTTGTAGTATTTCATTCGTTATGTTGATATGTTGACTTGTTGATATGTTGACAAGGATAAAAAACATGTCAACTATTAAACTTATCAACTAGTTAACTAACTACCCGTCTCACATCTGCACCCAATGCCTGTAAACGGGCATCTATATTTTGATAACCGCGGTCTATTTGCTCTATATTCTGAATAGTGCTTTTTCCCTCGGCACTTAACGCCGCTATCAATAAAGCTACACCTGCACGTATATCGGGGCTACTCATGGTAATTCCTCTTAATTGATGTTCTCTTTCCAAACCGATTACAACCGCACGATGCGGATCACAAAGGATGATCTGCGCACCCATTTCTATCAGTTTATCTACAAAGAACAGGCGGCTTTCAAACATCTTCTGGTGTATTAAAACACTGCCGTGCGCCTGTATCGCCGTTACCAGTACAATGCTTAACAGGTCGGGTGTGAAGCCAGGCCAGGGGTGGTCGTAAATAGTCAGGACACCACCATCCAGGTATTTTTGTATCGTGTAGCTATCCTGCGAAGGAATATGTATGTCATCGCCTTTAAAGTCCATGGCAATACCCAGCTGCCTGAATTTTTCAGGTATAATCCCGAGATCATTAATGCCCGCATTTTTGATGGTAATATCGCCCTTTGTCATAGCAGCCAAACCAATAAAAGAACCCACTTCTATCATATCGGGCAACATGGCATGTGTGGTGCCTCCCAGGTAATCAACCCCTTCAATCACCAATAAGTTGCTGCCAACTCCGCTGATCTTTGCCCCCATCCGGTTAAGCATTTTACATAGTTGCTGCAAATAGGGTTCACAGGCTGCATTGTAAATAGTGGTGGTACCCCTGGCCATAGTAGCGGCCATTACAATATTTGCGGTTCCTGTAACTGACGGCTCATCTAACAACATATAAGTGCCTTTCAGTTCTTCAGCCGTTAGATGAAAAAAGCCATCTTCCTGGTTGTAATCTAATTGTGTTCCTAACTTCTGAAAACCTATTACATGTGTATCCAGCCTCCGTCTTCCAATCTTGTCTCCGCCGGGTTTGGGAATAAATGCTTTTTTATAGCGCGCCAGCATGGCTCCCGCCAGCATCACGCTTCCACGAAGCCTGCCGCTTTTCTTTTTAAACTCAGGACTATGCAAATAATCGATGTTTACATCATCGGCCTTAAAAATGCAGGTGCTGCGACTGGTTCTGTTGACCTTTACATTCATTTCTGAAAGTAATTCTATTAAAAGGTTGACGTCCAGTATATCCGGTATATTGTTAATCGTAACTTCTTCGGGCGTTAACAACACCGCACTTATTATTTGTAATGCCTCATTTTTCGCGCCCTGCGGTATAATTTCTCCCTGTAGCTTTTTGCCTCCGCGTACTTCAAATACGTTCATTGGTAAATAGTTTATATTAAAACGAAGATAGGAGGAAAGTTATTTCCAGAGTTAAGTGTTAATACAAAAATGGCCATCGTATAAGGATGACCATTTTTGAACTTGTTTTAAAACTATTTTTAGTAATACGGGCTGATGAGTATATAGATAACCGGGCCCGTAACAGCAACATATAGCCAGAGCGGCCAGGTTATTTTGGCAATTTTTTTGTGCCTGGGATATTCACCCACCAAACCGCGATAGGCTGTAAATAAAATAAACGGAAGAATAATGCCTGCCAGGGGAATATGTGTAAATAGAATGATGTAGTAAAAGGCTTTTAGTCCGCCTGTACCACCAAACCTGGTATCGCCGGCAAAAAGGTGGTGGCAGATATAGCTTACCAGGAAAAGAATGGATAAAACCATTGCTACCAGCATGATCTTTTTGTGAAGCTCATAGTTTCCTTTTTTCACTACCACTAACGCCGCAACCAGTAAAACAGCCACTATTGAATTAATCACTGCATTAGCCAATGCAAAAACATGCACATCAAAGCCCAGGTCCACCTGCAGGTGCACGCGTCCCAGCGCGGTTACTATTAAAAATACAATTATCGAAAAAGATATAATCAGCCAATTGGCCCTTTTATCATTTTTTTTCCAACTAGCTTTCAGCATTTTTTTTCTTTTTAAATAATATCATAAATAAACCTACCGCCACCGCTGCTACTAAAAAAGCAATGGCCAGCACCTTTACCGGTAAGCCACTTTTCTTACTGCGGTCTTTTTCCAACGTTAGTAAAACGGCATCTCTTGAAAGCTTTTTCAGATCGGCAGAATCAAGCCCGTGGTAATAACCCCGGATATTGCGCTTGCCATCGATCAATACAAAATGATCGGTATGTATAAAGGAGGTATCAATTCCCTTTCCGTCTACCAGGCCCAGCTTCAGGTCGTTAATAGCCAGGTCATAGATAGTTTTTTTGTCCCCCGTGAGCAAATCCCATTGTTCGGGATTGATCTGGAAACGGTCTGCCCATTTTTTAAGCTGTGCAACAGAGTCTCTCTCGGGGTCAACCGAAAAAGACAGGTAGTGTATATTGGTATTGGTTTTATCACCCACCCTTTGAGCGTTGGTAATTGCTTTTTCAAGCGTACGCATGTTGGTGGTCAATGCAGGGCAGATAGTGGGGCAATGCGTAAAAAAGAAATCTGCAATAATGATCTTTCCCTCATAGTCGCTTAAACGAACCGAGTCTCCCAGTTGATTGATCAGCGAAAAGTCCGGTACTTTATGCCATACAGTATCTGTTACCTGTTTGCCGTTTTCCAGGCGTGTGCTGACACTGTCGGGCATATAACGCCTCGGCATCGAAGTTGCTTCATTGCTGTAGTGGCGAATAACTAAATAGCAGGCCAGTGGCAGTAGTAATGCCATCAAAACAGCATATAAACCTTTTTTACTCAAGGTAAAGGATGTATTTAGTGAACGGATCTTTATCCGGCAACCCGGTAAAAGGCCCGGTAAAAAATTTTCGCGAAATTCGTGAAATAAAGCGATAGCCCCGCACGATTTCTTCTTTTTATTTATGCCGGCTGCATTACTAATACGCCTTTAAACTTATTTTTAAAATAAAAATGACGCCAATGATCCCTAAAATTTTCGCGGTAGTTAGTTCTGCTGTGCTGATCGGTTGCAGCGGTAACAACCATGAACCCAAGCCCGATGCACCTGCAGATAAAGACTCCACCATCCATAATTTAGCCCCGGTAGAAACCAAAGAGGCCAACACTACTTATAAACCAGCGTTTGAAGGGCAAACACGGATAGCTGGTATGAAAACGACTACCGAACTGGACATCAAAGTGATTTCAGAAGGCCTGGTAAACCCCTGGGGTATAGCTGTATTACCCGATGGCCGGCTATTAATAACTGAAAAAGGAGGAACCCTGCGTATTGCTACTACCAGCGGGGAATTATCTGCACCCATTTTAGGTTTGCCTGCTGTGAACTCCGAAGGTCAGGGTGGTTTATTAGGTGTAACACTGGACCCGGATTTTGGCAGTAACCGTATGGTTTATTGGGTGTTTTCGGAGAAAACAGGAGGCGGCAACTTAACCGCCGTTGCCAAAGGCCGCCTTGCAGATGATGAAAAAAAGATAGAGAACCCTGTGGTTATTTACCGCGCTACTCCTGCTTTTGCCGGTACGTTGCACTACGGAGGCCGTATACTTTTTGACAGAAGCGGAAATCTTTTTGTAAGCACCGGCGAGCGTTCAGACTTGGCAACCAGGCCTAAATCGCAGGATCTGGCTACCGGTTTGGGTAAAATCGTACGCATTACAAAAGATGGCAAGCCGGCAGCAGGCAATCCGTTCGTCAATACTGCGGGCGCTATGCCGGAAAACTATACTTATGGCCACAGAAATGTACAGGGCCTGGCCATTCACCCCGAAACAGGCGATTTATGGGAAAATGAGTTCGGCGCCCGTGGTGGTGATGAAGTCAACCGCATTGAAGCCGGCAAAAACTACGGCTGGCCCATTATTACTTATAGTATTGAATACGGCGGACAACCGATCAATAATGGCCTT
>JBCNOR010000515.1:0-4072 GCA_039593785.1 Niabella sp.
CGTCGACGGTGCGGATGAAGCGATCATATGAAATATTCAGATCGCGTGCCATATCACTGAAATAGGATGACATTTCATCCGCAAGCTGGCGCCCTGTACACTTTTTACCGTGGTGAGAAATGAACCTCAAAACAAACCCTATATCTTTCAAACTTCCATCAATATAAAAGACAATGGCCTGAAAAAAGACGAAAGATCGAGACTTGAAGGAGGCTTATACGAACAGCTGGACGATAGTATTGCTGCCAGGAAACTGGATAAAGTATTTTGGGAAGTATTAAAAAACCCGCAACCGCTCGACACAGGACTGATCAGCAGATCGCTGGAGTTTATGAATAACTATATGGTGGCGGAGGGGTACTTTCATGATTCCATCAATTTTACCACGGAAATAAAAAAAGTAGGAGACCAGCAAAGGGCTTTCATTCACTTTAACGTATGGCCGGGAAAACCAACCCTCATTGATTCTCTGGGATATGATTTACAAAACGACAGCCTGCAGCACCTTACCGACAAAAATCTGAAGGATGCGCTGATTAAAAAAGGGGACCGCTTTGCACAGGCGCCTATTTCGCTGGAAATGGATCGCCTGGTGGAATTATACAGAAATAATGGCTATCTCCTTTTTACCCGCAATAATCTTTATGCACTCTGGGATACGCTGGATCTTGAACTGCTGCAACCTGCGCTGGACCCACTGGAGCAGGTAAACCAGATTCAAAAACTTCTGGAACGAAAAGAAAATCCTACTGCCAACCTTGAAATCAGGCAAAAGCAGCTTACAGACAGCATCAGCCTGCAAAAATATTATGTGGGTAATGTAACGGTATATCCTGATGTACGGGCCGATACTACCAAAGGGGCAGAAAAGGCTACTACGATCCGTAACGTGACGGTAATACAAAGATCTGACAAATTCAAACCGAAAATATTCCCACAGTACGTTTACCTAACCCGTGGCGAGTTGTACCGCCAGAGCCGTTATATGCGTACTGTAAACCGGTTTAATAACCTGGGCACCTGGAGGTTGGTAGACATACAGCAGATTCCAAGGGAGCGGACCGATACCGTAGATTTTGTGATGAGGTTGACGCCTGCACCTAAATACAACTTTACCACCAACCTGGAGGGGAGCTTCAGCCAAAGCGTTATTAGCGGAAACTTTGTGGGACTGGGACTTAACGTGGGGCTGCAAAACCGCAATTTCTTAAAAGGAGCCAACCAGCTTAATACCAATATACGCGAAGGCGTAGAACTGGGAGGGCTTAACTCGGGTCAGTTTATTCAAACGCGGCAAATCAGCCTGAGCAACTCGCTGATATTTCCCCGTTATGTTTTTCCAGGTATGAATAATTTCAGGCAGTCGTTCAGAGGTAATATACAATCGGTTTTAAGTTTAAATGCAGCCAATACCGAAAGAAGACTGTTGTTTAACCTTACCAGCTTTAATACTTCATGGGGATATGAATTTGGCTGGCGCTCAAAAGAGTATGCCTTAACCAACCGCACATTTAACCTGGGTATTAAAATACCTAATATCGAGTATTCCTATATTAAGAAAAGAGACAGCCTTTTATCGCTGATCAGCGAAAACCCATCTATACAAAACCTGTTTTCTGACGGTTTAATTACATCTGTGATCACTAACTTTTCTATGCCCTGGAACAGCGCCAATAAGAGAAGCATTAATGTTTTAAGAATGAACCTGGAAGCCTCCGGTCTGCTTACGGGAATGGTGCGCAACAGTTTTATAGACGAGCAGCTATACCGTTTTGTTAAGCTGGATGCGGAATACGCCAAGCTGCTGAAGCTATCTCAAAAAACAGGGCTGGTAGTAAGAGGTTTTGCGGGCATAGGCTATGAGCTGGATGCCACTGCCAACCCGTTAAAACGATCTCAATTGCCTTTTTTCAAACAGTACTACAGTGGGGGACCTAACAGCATGCGTGCCTGGCAGTTGCGCCGCCTGGGACCAGGTTCTACTATCAAGTATTATGAGAACGACGAATCTATCGAAAACGAATTTATAGTACCTGACAGGTTTGGAGATGTGCAGTTAGAGGCTAATATTGAATACAGGCTACCGCTTTTTAACATTGCCGGCCTACCCATTAATGGCGCTGTTTTTACCGATATAGGGAACATCTGGTACCTTAAAAAAGAAGCCGGATCGCCGGAAGAGCGGTTTAAATTATCGCGCCTGGGTAAAGATATTGCCATTGGATCGGGAGCAGGCATCAGGGCCGATTTCAGCTTTTTTGTAATTCGCCTGGATTATGCCTATAAAGTAAAAGATCCCAGCCCCGATGGCAGGTATGCCGCTTATCAAAATAAGTTTTTCGCCTACCCGTTCTTCAAAGGCAGCCAATTGCAGATAGGTATCGGTTATCCCTTTATATTCTAGTTTTACTTCTTTTCAAAAAACCAGGGTAGCCTCCTGCGCTTTTTGATTTTGTAATTAGTGGTAATGTATTTACTGATATGATCCATTGCCTCATCAATATCATCCGTCAATAATACCAGGTCAAGGTCTTCCGGTGAGATGGTGCCCTTCTCTGCCATATCCTCAATCGCTACCATCAGGTCGGCATAAAATTCTTTGCCGAAGATCACGATAGGAAACTGTGCAATTGTTTTGGTTTGTATAAGCGTAAGGGTTTCGAAAAACTCATCCATAGTGCCAAAACCACCGGGCATGATAATAAAAGCATAGCTGTATTTGATCAGCAGGGTTTTTCGAATAAAGAAATGATCAAAGGTTACGGCTTTGGTAAGATACTTATTATAGTGCTGCTCAAAAGGCAACTTGATATTGCAACCTATTGATTCGCCACCGGCTTCAAAAGCGCCCCGGTTGGCGGCCTCCATAATGCCGGGTCCGCCACCCGTCATAGTAGTGAAGCCGGTACCGGCTATTCTGGCGCCGAACTCCACGGCTTTCTTATAGTAAACATGATCTTCTTTGAACCGGGCTGAACCAAACACGGTGACACATGGTCCTACGAAATGCAGGTTTCTCATCCCCTTCAGAAACTCCCAGGCCACTTTGAACAGGAAAATAAACTCATAGCCCCTGCTTTTAGGTCCTTCCAGGTATACATGCTCTTTAGCTGGTATAATGGGTTCGGCAATTTTCTCGGCAATTTTCTCTTTTTCTTTCATCTTTTCGAATCGTTTTTCTATATGCTATAACTCACATTGTCTCTGGCGAATATAAATTTAAAAATCATAAAGAAGCAACATCTTATTTTTGCCTGTTATATACTTTAAGTAAATTTTATGCGTATTATCAGCTATAATGTAAACGGAATAAGAGCCGCAGTAAAAAAAGGATTGCTGGATTGGATGCAAACAGACCCCGCAGATATTATTTGCCTGCAGGAAACCAAGGCGGAAAAAGACAATGTAGATTGCACGCCCTTTAACGAGTTAGGTTACCACGACTACTGGTTTTCGGCACAAAAGAAAGGCTACAGCGGTGTTGCCGTTTTTACTAAAATAAAACCAGATAATGTGGTATACGGTACCGGGCACCAGGTAAGCGATGACGAAGGCCGTGTTATTCAGCTGGATTTTGGAGATATCCGGCTGATCAATGCCTACTTCCCTTCCGGCACCAGCGGCGATCTCAGGCAGGCCTTTAAATATATGTGGCTGGACGAGTTCTTCCTATACTTAAACGACCTGAAAAGAACTCATCCCAAACTTGTAATCTGCGGGGACTACAATATTGCTCATAAAGAAATAGACATACACGATCCGAAGGGCAATAAGAAGTCCTCGGGTTTTCTACCGGAGGAAAGAGCCTGGATGGATAAATTTGTTACAGAAGGATACAATGATACTTTTCGCCTTATTCATCCAGAAGCCGCTCACCGGTACAGTTGGTGGAGCCAGCGTTTTCCCAGTGTGCGACTTAATAATAAGGGATGGCGTATAGACTATATTACGGTTACTGATCCGCTCAAAAACAAGGTTTCAGACGCTGAAATACTCCCTGATGTAAAACATAGCGATCATTGCCCTATCTACGTTAAACTGGATGTATAATGGAAAGCAACACGGCTCTTAT
>JBCNOR010000516.1:0-4067 GCA_039593785.1 Niabella sp.
AGCGGATCATGGTTGATGGTTTATTACAGTTATCTCTGCCTGGCATAGGAAACCAGCATTGAGCATCAAATATCCGGTATCTCATATCAAGAAAACCAGCATCAAATATTTTTTATGAGCTTTAAAAGTACACCAGCTAACATTGTCATTTTCGGTGGGTTTGGAGATCTTGCCTGGCGCAAACTGATTCCTGCATTTTATAATTTATATATCAGTGGTTACCTTCCTGAAAAATTTGCTATTTATGGCGTGCATTACCAGGGCCTGCCCGAGGGCGCTTATGAAAAGCATATGCTGGAAGGAGTCAATCTCTTTTCAAGAAGGGGGAAAGCCAAAGCTGCCGAGTGGAAAAAATTCACAGATCATCTTTATTTTTTCCAGGGCGATTTTACGATAGACGAAACTTATACGCGACTTAAAGCTACGCTGGATGAAAATGATAAAAAATGGAAGACGCGTGCCACCCGGCTTCTGTATTATTCGGTAGCGCCCAGCTTTATCGAAGTCATTTCCAACAGTGTATCTAAACACAATATTGCTGCTCAAAGAGATAAGGATCGCATTGTGGTTGAGAAGCCGTTTGGAACCGACCTTGCATCAGCTAAGGCCTTGAACGAGCTGCTCAACAAGCTTTTTTACGAGAACCAGATCTATCGTATCGATCACTACCTGGGTAAGGAAGTGGTACAAAATATCTCGGCCTTCCGGTTTGCCAACTATATCTTCGAGCCCTTATGGAACAATAAGTTTATCGACCAGGTACAGATAAGCGTTACCGAAAGTGTAAGCGTTGGTACACGTGGGAGCTATTATGATAAAAGCGGCGCTTTAAGAGACATGGTGCAGAACCACCTGCTGCAGCTGCTATCCCTGGTTGCTATGGAATGTCCGGGTAATTATGATGCAGAAGATATCAGGAAGCAGAAAGTAAAAGTGCTGAAAAAAGTAAGACCTTTTACAACAGCTACTGCCGTACAGGATGTGGTAAGAGCGCAATATACCAGGGGTGAAATAAAAGGCAAGGAACAGGTAGGCTACAAGGAAGAAACGAATGTGGCCCGTAACTCCACTACCGAAACTTATGTAGCCATGAAGGTGTGGATCGATAACCCGCGCTGGAAAGGCGTTCCGTTTTACCTGCGAACAGGTAAAAGCCTGGAAAAACAATCTTCGGTAATTGTAGTGCAGTTTAAAGACAGTCCGCATAAAATATTTAAAGATGATGTAGTGCCCAACCGCCTGGTCATCAGCATTCAGCCCGAGCAAAAGATAAGCCTGCTTTTTGAAGGCAAAGTACCCGGCCTTGAAATGAAACTAAAGCCACTGGAAATGGACTTCAGCTATCACGATTCTTTTATCGAAGAAGCGCCCGAAGCTTACGAGACCTTGTTACTGGATGCCCTGGAAGGTGATGCTACCCAGTTTATACGTGCCGACCAGGTAGAAACAGCCTGGAGCATTGTAATGCCCATATTGAATGCATGGAGCAGGGAGAAAGGCGACATGAAAAAATATAAAGCCGGTAGCTGGGGACCTAAAGAAGCAGATGACCTGATAAAAGAAGGCCGGATTAAATGGCTGATGCTGCCCGAATCATCCAACACAAAAACCACTAAAAAGAAATAAATGCAACACATAAAATTAATTTGGGAAAATGCCGAAGCTTTAAGCATTGCAGCGGCGCATTATTTTGTAGAACGCTGTAATAAGAGCATTGCAGAAACAGGCCGCTTCACCGTAGCTTTGTCTGGTGGCAGTACGCCAAAAGCATTGTACCAATTATTAGCAACACCCAAATTTTCAAGAAATATCGATTGGAAAAACGTGCACCTGCTTTGGGGCGATGAGCGTTTTGTACCCCATACACATGAAGACAGCAATTACCGCATGGTAAAAGAAGCGCTGCTGGATCATGTAAAAGTGCCCCGTAAAAATATACTGGCAATGCCTACTAAAGGCGAAGCTAAGGACTGTGCAGTGCAATACGAAAAAGCAATAGCAGATACCTTAGGCAAAAAGATGCAGATAGACCTCACCCTGCTGGGCATGGGCGATGATGGCCACACTGCTTCCCTGTTTCCCGGTACTGACATCCTGAACGAAAGGAAGACATACATTAAAGAAGTGTGGGTAGAAAGCAAACAAACTTTTCGGTTGAGCTTTACCTATCGTTTAATTGATAACAGCAAAGAGGCCATGTTCCTGGTAGCAGGTGCCGCCAAAGCACCAGTGGTAAAGCATATTTTTTCAAAAAATGCCAAACATAAATTCCCGGTGCAGGAGGTGGATCTTAAAAAAGGTACAGCCATCTGGATGCTGGACGAAGCGGCCATGGGGAAATAGAGTTGCGTACCTACGGCACGCCGGAACTCTGTGGACGGGCGTGGTTACCAATATAATGTTCCTAACGGAACATTTTTCACACTTGCATTTACGCGTGGATATTAAAGAAACACGCTTCTCTGGTGTCCGGTTATTTGAGGAACTTTGTGATCGGCCACAGATATTATCCTCTCGCCGGGAACAGAATACTGAAACCCGATGGTGTTACATTTGAGTACCGCCTTGTGCCATTAGGGACAAACTATTGGTAGAAAAATGTGACATAGCTGTTATTCGTGCCGTAGGTACGCAACCATAAATGCTGTATCAATAAATGTATCTAAACAGACCATATAAATTCGCTGTAAACAAATTGATATGCCGGTTATCAAATTAGAAACATTTATTAATGCTGACCTCTACACCTGCTTTGATCTTTCCAGGAGTATCGACCTGCACACCTTATCGACCGCAAAAACCAAAGAGAAGGCTATTGCAGGCAAAACAAGTGGCTTGATTGGCATGAACGAAACAGTAACCTGGCAGGCCACTCATTTTTTTGTGCGTCAAACATTCACCTCTAAAATAACGGCGTATAATCGCCCTTTTCATTTCAGGGATGAGCAGCAAAAAGGTCCTTTCCGCTTATTTTCACATGATCATCTTTTTAGCGAAACTGATACCGGAACTTTAATGAAAGACAGCTTGCACTTTCAATCGCCGGCCGGGTTATTGGGTAAACTTGTTGACCGGATGGTACTAACCCGTTATCTCAAACGATTTTTAATAGAGCGAAATGACATGATCCGGCATTTTGCAGAAACCGGCAAAGGGGTAGATTTACTGTATGCATAGCCCGTTCATTTATAGCGATTTTATAAACGCTACAGATCAACGCAGGCAGATGTTTTTCATTAGCAGGCAGCGTGCTGTATATTGCCCCGGGCGTTTACAATCATCGCCGCCAGGTGTAAAAGCTGCTTTATATGGTCGATAAATACATAAATATGAACGGCAGTTATTTCATCCACCACGGGGCTATCAGCAATAGCGGCATGGGTAAAACACTGCAGCCATCTTTTCCATTTTTGCAGTGAAGCCTGTTTAAAGAAGCCGCTTAAAAAATCATCCTCATTAGCATACTCATCATTCATTACCGGCAGCCATCCTGTATCATTTTTGAAACAGGCTGAATGCAGCCTCGGTTTTACATACAGCAGGTAAGCGGCTTCTATCAGTAGCTCCAATTGTTGGGCATAATGCAGTGCATTAGCCGGGCTGCCTCTTTGCCATGCATACTTCTCTTTTAGCGCTGCCCTGCAAAAGGCATCAAATGCTTTTGTATGCTCGGCAGGTTTGGCATAGTTGAAAAACTCCTGTAATACCTGCAATGGCGATACTTTCAGCGGATTGCCTTTGTAGGTTGCCGCAATGCGGTTTAGGTAAACGCGATGTTTTTTCATGATGGTTTATTTAAGATTTGTATTGCAGATTAGGAAAGTGAGGCCGTTTTACATTACAATGTCATGGTGAGCTCGACGAACCATGTTTGGGGTCGGTGCTTTCCATCGCTATATGTTTGCTTCATTATTAATGGTGTTATAGAATTCGTTTCCGGTTTAATCATTTTCAACCTTTTTCTTGATAAAAAGGTTGAGCCAAAAATCAAGGCTGTGACGTCTTCGCTAAAAATGAAGTGCGTTGCGCTAAAATGCCTGAACTCGCTTCGCAGAGCGAGGCAGTTA
>JBCNOR010000517.1:0-4041 GCA_039593785.1 Niabella sp.
TTTCAAAGATCCGGGGAAGTGGCCTCAGCGCCGTTCCCGTGTGCTGCGAAGTTTCCTTCGTAGCGAGCCGCCCATTATAGCCGGCTTTTCCGCTTCGTCAACACCTTTTTCATGCAAATAGTTATACAATGGTGCAGTAATTAACTCACTCGTAAGTGATACTTTTTGCAAAGGCAAGATCCAGGACTGGAAAGGGCCTTACTATAATTTTTTTTAAGCTCTACTATCTGCCTGGTATACTAGGTTTATACTTTCCACGTTTAACCACAAATAAGTTTTTTAAATAAGTTTATCGATAGATGCCACTTTGTTTATCTTGCGACAGTGATGGTCAGTAAACATGCTTTTGCTTTATGTTGTGGGCATTGAACCTAGTTTGCGAAGCATCAAACAATGGCTTTTTAATGCCACACCGAAGCTGGAATAACTATGATAGGGTATGCCAAACTCTTCAGTGGTTCTTTTCACGATGGGTGCAATATTTCTGTAGTGAACATGCGAAATATGAGGAAAAAGGTGATGCTCAATCTGGAAGTTAAGACCACCTATAAGCCAGGAAAATATCCTGCTTTTGGGTGAAAAATTACAAGTTGTCTGAAGCTGATGAACCAAACGTTCAGATGTCAAGTGCCCTGCATCATCAGGTAATGGATATTCATTATCTGGCATTACGTGAGCAGTCTGAAAGACTAAGGAAATTGTCAGTCCTGTAACAAAATGCATTGCAAGGAACGCTAAAATAATATGTATAGAAGCGACAGGTGATAATAAGAATGGCAACAGTAACATATAGCAATAATAAAACAGCTTCCAGGCAATAATCTTCATTAATGCATTATTAAACTCTTCAGAACTTTTAATTAAACCCATTTTTCTGTAGCGGGTTAATCGAATGAAGTCCTTGGCCGTTACCCATGACATTGTAGATAAGCCATAAAAAAACCAAACATATAAGTGTTGATATTTATGTAGCTTATTTTTCTTGGAATGAGGCGAGAAGCGCAGAAAAAAAGGAGCATTTATATCATCATCATGATGTTCAATGTTGGTAAAGCTATGGTGCAACACATTGTGCTGAAGCTTCCATACCGTGTCACTCGCTCCTATAATATTCATAGTATAGCCCATTATTCTATTAACCATCTTACTAGCCGAATAAGTGCCATGCAAAGCATCGTGCATAATACCCATTCCAATACCCGCCATCCCAAAGCCGCTAATAATAAAGAGCATATATACAACTATAGAACTCGAAAGCCCAGAGAAACTAACGATTGACAGAGGAACAAAATATACAAGCAGCATAACTAACGTCTTAGCTGTAAGCCTGTTGCTGCCATACCTATCTTTGTTATTTTCTTGCAAGTAAGATAAAACGCGATGTCTTAAAGTTTGTGAGAAATCAACGGAAGTTGACTTCGAAAAGAAAATCTTTCTGATAAAATAATTTGTAAAAAATTTAATAGCAATATTGCCAACCTAGCACCTCTTATAGTCTGAGAAAGCAGGAAACGAATTACATTGTTAATGAAAGAAAATGGTCGGCAAGTAGACCCTAGTAATTTTGTAGCACACTTAAAAAGAAAATAAACTCCACAATAGCAGTGAAGATCTATAAAGGTAGTCCTTTATCGCTGATCAATATGTTAAATTACTCAACTTGAATAAAAACCCCTTCAACATCAATATTTATTGGCCTTGCAAAAGTCCTGACTGTGTTGCCCTTTCCTGAACAAAACAAAATAGTTTTGTAAGGTATGTTTCAGTAGCTTTGAGAATGTCTATCATTTCAGTTGGAGATTCCATAGAGCTGCGATTTTAATCATTTT
This sequence comes from Niabella sp., assembly GCA_039593785.1. Lineage (GTDB taxonomy): Bacteria > Bacteroidota > Bacteroidia > Chitinophagales > Chitinophagaceae > Niabella. Next base: position 1,830 of record JBCNOR010000517.1, read on the forward strand.
AGCATCACTAATAATAAAATAATTATTATACTTATATCTAAATTACTATCAGTAACCCAAATGCGAGATGTGCAAAAAATTAAAAAAAGAGCTCCATGTAGGAGCTCCTCTGCTGTGTTAAGATCTAATACAGTCTTATCTTTATACCACCATTAATTAAAAATCCATCTACTGGTGCATAAATGTCTCTAAACACAGGGGTGTCAATCGTGCCAGTAAATATAGTATCAAACCTTGTTTGACGGGTATTAGAAAAATTTTCGAAATTGACAAAAATTGAAAATTTTTCCCAAAGCTTTTCTGCCATAAAACCAGTAATCCAATAGGGCTTTCCCGAACTTCCATCACTCAGTTGTTGCGGACTATAATAGTAGGCCTCCAGACCCAGCTTAAGCTTTTCTTCAATCTCATACATCAAAACATTATTCAGCCTATGCCTGGCTGTCAATGGCAGCCACTGTTTACTATTCTCAAAATAGGTATTCGCATCAGTATATGTGTAGCCTATAAACAACTTAAAGTCCGCATAAGTTAAACGCAAATTAGTCTCTATTCCTTTCGTATCAAGATAACCTGTAGAGTTTCGTAACTGAATATTTCCATCTCCTGCATTCTCCATTACCAATGGCCTGTTTAACATTGTATAAAAGAATAATTGATTAATGCCAAGCCCCAATTCTCCAATTGACGTACGGTAATTGATATCCCAGTTTCCCCCTTTTGATCTTTCATTTCTCGAAATATTGATATTGATTGGCAGTAGATTTTGAAACTGTCGCCTTTCTGCCTCTTCAGTAAAAATGGTTGGCGTTTTATAACCGTAGCCTCCACCCAACCTGGTTGTCAATTTCGGAGAAATTTTGATCATGGCCGATATTCTAGGTAGTATTTCAAAGCCGTAGTCAGTTATGTAGTCCCCTCTCAAACCTGTTTCCAATACAAATGCATCAGATATAGTCCAGGCATTTTGCACGAAAAGTCCGGACGTATTATAGTAATAATTTCGAACCAGGGATGAATTTCGACCGTTTTCCGTTAAGCCCTCTGTCCATAAATTAGCTCCGACTACCCAATCAGCGTATTCGCCACTTCTGTTCCATGTTAACTCAGAAAAGGAAGACTGCTGTAATCCATCGAAGCTGTAGGTGGGAACTTCGATTAATCGGTCGAAACGACTATAACTATTTTTAAGCTGAATCGTGGCGTTGTCGCTTACTTTGTGAGCAATACCAAATTGAGCTGTAATGCGATCCGTATTATTTTTCTCATAAAATCCGGCACCGCCATTTTTAATATAGTTCATGCTTCCACCTGTCCGGTCTTCTGTTATGTAGGTAACACCGATATCCGCTGTTGTTTTCTTACCATATAAAAAAAGTCTCGGATTTATTGTGTATCGCTCAAATTTGGGTATAGCCGTCAGCCCTATACCTGCCGGATCAAAGGCTTTGTTACTGTTTCTCGAAGCAAACATTGTAAGACCTGCTTTACCATATCTTTCGCTATAAAAGCCACTAAGATCCAGTCCTCCACCGGTTGTGCCGTTTGCAAGAAAATTCAGCTCCCGGTCTTTACCAGGGGTTCTTGATACGAGGTTTACCAACCCGGCGATAGCACCACCACCATAAAGAGTAGAAGCGGATCCTTTAATAACCTCAACCTGCTTTAGATCTAAAGGTGCTATTTGAAGTAAAGAAAGACTTCCTGAAAATCCTGAATATAGCGGATATCCATCACGCAGAATCTGAGTGTACCTTCCGTCTAATCCCTGAATCCTGATACCGGCATTAAATGAAGTTGCTGATGTTTGTTGTGTCTGAATTCCAGTACTTTCATTTAAAAGCATCCTGATATCGCCAGGCTTCATGTTGCCCTTTTCCTCCAATTCTTCTCCGGATATAATTTCTGTTCGTGTTGGTGTATTAGCTATTGTTCGGCTAATCCTGGTACTGGTCACTACCACTTCCTCCTCTTCATGTCCATGCTCGTGTTCATGATCTAAAAGTATTTCCAACGGAGCTGAAATCCGGGGAATTACCACAGAAATAGTGGCTTGCTCAAAACCTATGTAGCTGACGGTTACGGAGTATTTGCCTTCGCCTAAATTATTAAAGCTCACAAGACCCAAAGAATCCGTAACTAGTGTTTTACTTCCCGGTTTCAGTATTACTGTAGCACCAGGAAGGACATTACGATCATCTTTGTGTTTTAC
>JBCNOR010000518.1:0-4032 GCA_039593785.1 Niabella sp.
CGCCTACTGAGATCCTGTCCCGGCAACATTTCCAGGGTATTGCATCTCTTTTAAAAGATATGGATATAGGAGTGGCTTTGCTCACGGGTTCTGTGAAAGGGAAAGAGCGAAAAGCCATCCTGCAGGGTGTAGCTGATGGTTCTATACATTTATTGATAGGTACCCATGCAGTTATCGAAGATGCGGTTCAGTTTCAGAACCTGGGACTGGTAATTGTAGATGAGCAGCATCGTTTTGGTGTGGCACAAAGAGCCCGGCTTTGGGAGAAGAATCAGGTGCCGCCACATGTGTTGGTAATGACGGCAACACCGATACCCCGAACGCTGGCTATGACTGCCTATGGTGACCTGGATTACAGCGTTATAGATGAGTTGCCACCCGGCAGACAGCCTATTCAAACAGTGCACCGCCTGGATAGCGACCGTAGTAATGTAATGGATTTTTTAAAGGCCGAGATCGCTCTGGGCCGCCAGGTATATGTTATCTTCCCTTTAATTGAAGAGAGCGATAAGCTCGATTATGAAAACCTGATGCGGGGATACGATGAGATCAAAACTTATTTCCCCGAGCCGCAGTACTGGATCAGCATGGTGCACGGCAAACAACCTGCTATACAGAAGGAAGAAAATATGCGACGTTTTGTGGAGCATGATACGCAGATCATGGTGTCCACCACAGTGATTGAAGTGGGGGTGAATGTGCCTAATGCATCGGTAATGGTTATTGAAAGCGCAGAGAAATTCGGATTGTCGCAATTGCATCAATTGCGCGGCAGGGTAGGACGTGGCGCTGAAAAAAGTTATTGTATATTACTTACGGGTAGGAAACTGGGCAATGTAGCACGTGAACGTATGAAGATCATGACCTCCACCAATAACGGTTTTGTTATAGCTGAAAAGGACCTGGAACTGCGTGGTCCGGGCGATATCGAAGGTACCCGTCAAAGCGGCGTGGTAGATTTCAAGCTGGCTAATATTGTAAACGACCGGGCTATGGTAGATGCTGCAAAAAAAGTAACCGAAGAAATACTAACTGATGACCCAGATCTTTCTAAGCCCGAAAATGCTCCTTTAAAAGAGTTCCTGCAGTCGCAAAAAGGAAAAACGATCTGGAGTAAGATATCGTAGCAGCACGCCTGGTGGCCAACAAGCCCCATGCTATTATTTCGACCGGAACCTGACCTCTTGTTTGATTTTTATAATTTTGTAGTATGAAAACAACCGAAAGTGTTGAAGACTTTTACAAAAGATTGCCGGGACAGGTTGGTACGCTGCACCCGGCGAATAATACAGGAATAGGCCATTTTAATGTCTTTAGCCGGGAGGCCTGCTCGGTAGTATCGCCTTACAGCAGGCGCGATTTTTACAAAGTTTCTTTGATCATCGGGCAGGGGAAAATTTATTATGCAGATAAATGGGTGCAGATAGATCGCCCGGCAATGCTTTTTTCAAATCCGGTAGTACCCTATTCCTGGGAGCCGGAATCTGAGACTCAGTCTGGCTGGTATTGTTTGTTTACCGAAGGGTTTATACAGCACAGCGAAAGGGTAGAAAGTCTCCGGGACTCCCCGCTTTTTAAAATAGGGAGCAATCCTATCTTCTTCCCTGAAGAAGCGCAGCTACGGGAAATTTCAGCAATTTTCCAAAAGATGATGGCAGAAATGGCTTCCGATTATGCACAGAAATATGATGTATTGCGTAGCTATTTGCATTTGCTGATCCACGAAGCTATGAAATCCAATCCCGCTAATAATTTTGGAACTTATGCCAACGCATCCGCACGGGTTTCCGGCTTATTTCTGGAGTTACTGGAGCGACAGTTTCCTATAGATTCTCCCCAGGCAGCTTTGACACTGAAAACTCCGTCTGACTATGCACAGGCGCTTTCGGTGCATATTAACCATTTAAATCGTTCTGTAAAAGAAACAACAGGTAAAACAACTTCTGAACAGATTGCTGCCCGCATCGCTAAAGAAGCGGGAGCACTCCTGCAGCATACGGACTGGAATATTGCAGATATTGCTTATAGCCTGGGCTTCGAGTATCCATCTTATTTTACCAATTTCTTCAGGAAGCATACCGGCAAATCACCCAACCAGCTTCGCCATATCACTGTTTGAATAGTTTAAGAATCTGTTTGATTATTATAAATAGGCAGGTTTACCCCGTTCTATTTTTGCATAAAACAACAATTAATGATTATGCAATACAGAAATCTGGGAAAAACCGGCGAACAGTTATCCGCCATTGGTCTGGGCTGCATGGGTATGAGCTTTGCTTACGGCCCTGCCAATGAAAAAGAAAGTATAGCCACGCTTGAAAAAGCATTGGATTTGGGAATTAACTTCTGGGATACCGCCGATATGTATGGTAACGGAGCCAACGAGGAGCTGATCTCGAAAGTTTTGGTGCCCAATAGAAAAAGGATATTCATCGCAACAAAGTTCGGCTTCCGTTTTAAAAATGATATAGCAGGACCAAGTGGAACGGCAAGCACTTTTTTTGACGGCTCTCCGGCCTGGGTTAAGGTTGCCGTAGAGAAAAGCCTGAAGCGCCTGAAAGTTGACACTATTGATTTGTACTATGCCCACCGGGTTGACCCCAATGTGCCGATCGAAGAAACGGTAGGCGCCATGGCTGATCTTGTGAGGGAGGGCAAAGTGCGCTACCTTGGTTTGAGCGAGGCTTCACCGGCTTCTATCAGGAAAGCAAATGCCATTCATCCAATCGCTGCCCTGCAAAGTGAATATTCGCTGCTAACCCGTGATGTGGAAGCCGAAATTTTGAAAACAACAAGGCAGCTGCAGATTAGTCTGGTGCCTTACGCTCCTTTGGCGAGGGGCCTGTTTTCCAATACGCTCGACCTCAATAGCCTGGCTGAAGACGATTTCAGGCGAACACTGCCGCGAAGCCATGGTGCGCACGCAGAAAATAATGCGCGGCTGGTGGCCGATTTTGCTTTACTGGCGAAAGATAAAAATTGTTCCCCGGCACAGCTGGCCCTGGCCTGGGTACTGGCACAAGGCAGCGATATTATTCCCATTCCCGGAACCAAAAAAAGAAAATATCTTGAAGAAAATGCCGGCGCGGTTGAGGTTAAGCTAACCGACCAGGAGCTGGCGTTGATTAATGAGATAGTAGCGAAGTATCCAAACGTTGGCGCCCGCTATAGCGAGGGTGCTATGGCAATGGTGAATCATTAATGGGCTGAATATTCAATAAACAGGGAAGGGGTTAATTGTCAAAATACGGTATAAACCGGGGATATTATCTTGTCTTCGTAGAGTAAATGTATACCGCCCTTAAATTCATTATTATGTTTTTCCATTTGTGCAGCAAACTGCTGCGCAAATGGGAGACAAATATTTTTACACCTTGTTATGCTACCCTGCTTTTTCTTCTAAAGCCAGGAGCCGGCTTTTTATGGCTTCTAACTCTTCAAAAATATTAGCACTTCCCTCCTGGCTTAAAGGCTGGTACCAGCCCAGGATTGTTTTCACCGAGGTAATATCATTTAAAGCAATCGTATGGTCTCCGGCTATAAGGTTACTGCTCTCTGTCTTTTTAGCCGAAGCAATAAATACACCATTACGGGTATAAATAATTTGCGGCTGAGAAGTGTTTATTTCATCTTCTTTTGCTAATAATATTTGATCATTGGTAAATTTCCTGTCAATAATAGTAGCATTTTTTATGCTAATCCAATTGGTATTTTCCGGGAAGAATGTTTCGGGTTTTTCATCTGCAACTGCTTTAGGAGCAATTTCGGGTACCTTAAAATGCGATACCTCGTTAACCGTTAGTTTTTTATTGATAAAATCATCCACACTTACACCAAATATCTGCGAAGCCCGCATCAGCGTTTCTATTTTGGGTTCTGCTCTTCCTTCTTCATACGAACTAACAGCAGCACGGGTTAAGCCCAGGATATCCGCCAGGTGCTGTTGCGTATAATTCTTCAGGCTGCGTATCTTTTTAATGTTAGAACCAAAATTCGACATGGTTATTCCGTTTTAGCAAAAATAGGTAACAT
>JBCNOR010000519.1:0-4015 GCA_039593785.1 Niabella sp.
TCAGATCGTGCGACCCTATAATATAAGCGCGGAACTTACCGGGATTATCAGGATCTTCAAACACACGCGGTTCGCCATCGGGTAAATGCTCCCACAAAGGCAGATAAGGGTTACCCGCGGCTTTATACACAAATTTAGCTGGGGCTATTTTAGAGACCGGTGCTTTTTGTGCATGAGTTTCTGATATTGAAAAAAGTATCGTTGTAGCAAGAAGAAATCCCATGCCTGGCTTTCTCAATCGAAATTTGAATCTTTTCATGTGTGCATTTTTATTGATTTTGGTCACATAGAATTTCGCATAAGAAATATTCATCCTTTTGGGTATGAAAATGAATATTTTCTTATGCTTCATTTCATAAATATATTATATCGTGTTATCCTACTACTCTTAACCGGCTTCTGTAAGCGCCGGAACAAGGCCACTCAGAACTCAATCCCATAATATGTGACCGACCAACAGTGTAACTATCTTCTGTCGCAAGCCACCATCCCATTATTTATCCGGCAAGCAATGCACGTTTACCACGGTTCAGGCGCGCTATAATTGTATTACAGACAAATAAAGATAAAACAATAATGCAATCGATTGCATTATTTAGGATACTTTTTTTATAATAAACAGGTATCAAAAATTATTACATATAGTTTACACTCTCCTTCCAGCCAGTGGAGATACTGACCAGGGCTGTGCTAAGGTTTGTGTCTACCTAAACCAGTTGGATGTATTCAATAAAATTGATGCGTTTGATTATTAACCCTCTCAATTTCCAATGGAAAAGGACGTACTTATGCATGTTAAAAAAATTGGGCCGCTGATTAGACAATCGCCGGCCCTTTGCTTTGCTATATGAAGAAAATCTTTACTGACCTAAAATGATGGTGGCCCTCCCTGTGGCCTTCCTCCGGGAAACTGTCCGCCGCCGCCCCGCCATTCCCCTCCGGGGAAAGAGCTGTTTGCCTTGCCGAAGTTGCGCAGGCTGTAAGTAAAAGTGAGCATAAAATACTGTTGTAACACACGGGTTGTCGTTGTCTGGATAAGGTTAAAGCTATTAAGTGTTTGACTGAAACTATTATTTTGCTTTAGCAGATCAAACACTGAAAGTTTTAATTCGGCCTGTTTTTTTGCCAAAAACTTTTTGCCAATTGCCGCATTCCATAAAGTGTATTCTACCCCATCGGCATTTTCGAGCTTATAGTTTTGATAAGCAATACTGGAATTAAAAAACCATCCTGATTTGGTCAGCAGGTTAAGATTGGCGCCAGGACTTTGCTGGAGATAGTTTTGACCGGCACTTGCATTATTTAAGGTGCTGGTGGTTCGTGTATAGTTAATGTCGTAATTTACTGTAAAGTCCACCTGCTCGCTAATATTGCTGCTTAGCACGATACCGCCGCCAAAAGTATTGCGTGTTACAAACCCCGTAACCCCATTGTACCTGCCTGGTGTTTTTCCATAACTGTAGTTGGTAGTAACATTAAAATTCGACTTGATAAATTTTACAGGAAATGCATATACCAGTAGGCCTGAAAAATTACGATACCCGTTGAGATTGATATAGGTAGTATTAGTAATACCCTTATCGTTCACCACATCAGTAGAAATATAATTATCGATCAGGTTAAAGTTTACATTAGCGGTGATGCTGTTACTGTTTTTTGTATTGGCATATATATACCTGACAGCACCCCTGTGATTGTATGTCTGTTGCAGATTGGGATTACCTACTACAATGCTGGTTTGATTAGAACTGTCGATCACATCCTGCAACTGATCGATAGACGGAAAATCTGTACCCGAGCGATAGAAAATACGGGCATTGCCATATTTACCTACTTTTTTATTCCACATCAGGTTCGGAAGAAAAGCGAAAAAGTTCTGATCTACGTTGCCCACGGTTGGCCTGGTTCTCTCGCTGTAAAGATTAGAATACTGCAGATCAAAACCGGCAGAAAGCTGGTTATCCCTTCCCCTGCCCAGGCGGTAATTGAAGCCTCCATTATGCGTCACCACTGTATTCTCAAACTGGTTGGACTGCGCTATATTGGGTAATGTGTAGGCCGTACCATCATAGTCAAAAGTTTCCTGGTTGCGCTTGTTAATACGTTTAGCCGGCGTATAGCTCAATTCCACTATACCATTTTTACCCAATGGTTCTGTAAAATTCATCCTGGCCGAATAATTACTGCTATTGGTCGGATTGGTCCGGTACTGATCGCGTACATCGGGCAGGTTAATGGTTTCGTATTTGTCTATGTTAGTGAGATTATAACTCTCTCCATCATTTTTGCTGAAGTTAGCCTGTAATGATAAAGAAAAGCTGCGACCTGCTTTCCTGAACGCACGGCGATACATTAAGTTATTACCTATATTGAACCCATCGCGATTGGAGCTGCCGGAGGCATCGCTGATATAGGAACTGTCACCATCGGCATAAATCGCCGAAGTGAAGTTGGTAGAGCGGCTGCTGTTATTCTGAAAGTTCCAGCTTGGTATATACGTGATGGTGTTGCTTGAATCTAATTTATACTCAAACCGCATATTAAAGCGGTGATTATTGTTATTGGAAACCGATGCGTTCTTTGTTGTAAGATTCAATATCCTGTTATCATCCCTGGTAATGGTTGGGGAAAAAGTTTCCGTTTCATTTACGTTTCTGCCATTCGAGAAAAAATAAGATCCGCTCACGTTGATCTTCTTACCCCATTTATCAGAATAGTTAATGCCAAAAGCATTTGTAGTATTGATACCGCCGGCCTGGCCGAAGAATATACCGCCACCTCCAAATCCGCCACCGAAGCCCCCTCCCCCAAATCCACCACCTCCACGTCCGCCGCCGCGCCCACCACCACTCATCATACCCAATAAATCCTGCTGTGCAAAATTCTGAACATTGATGTTATTGAAATTACCGATGAGCGTTATACGCCGGTCTCCTTTAAAGAAGCTGGTATTACCACCCGCTGAATAAGTATTATCAGTTCCATATCCAGCGAAGATTCGGCCGAACTGCCCGTTACGCATACCGCCCCGTGTAACAATATTGATGGACTTCATAGTGTTCCCATCATCAAATCCCGTAAGCTGAGCCTGGTCACTTAAACGATCAAAAAGCTGTATCTTATCTACTACTTCTGCAGGCAGATTTCGCAGCGCCATATTAGCATCATCACCAAAAAAATCTTTACCATCAACTGTAACTTTTCTAACCTGCTCGCCCTGGCCTGTAACCGTGCCATCTCTTGCCACCGTTATACCCGGCATTTTTTTAATCAGGTCTTCAGCGGTTGCATCGGGGTTTACTTTATACTGGGAAGCGCTAAACTGTGTAGTATCGCCCTTTTGACTGACAGCCGGCGCGCTTGCTACTATTACCACTCCCTCCAGGGTCGTTGTTTTTTTAGGGATATATACATCATCCATATCAACCGATGGCTCGGCGGCTGTTAATGAAACTGCTTTTGAAAAAGTTTCAAACCCAATAGCTGTTGCCCTTAACACATAATTACCGGTTTCCAAGTTAGAAAACAAAAAGGTGCCCGACGAGTCAGAGACTGTCGTCTTAAATGCACTACTGTCTGCAGCCTTCAGCAATTGAACCGTTACTCCCTTTACCACGATACCTTCTACGGGATCCATTAAAGTGCCTTTTATGGATTGTGTGTACCCGGTAATGCTCAGCATTATAAAAAATAAAAATCCAGCTAGTCTCATAAAATGTATATTAGCCGGATTTGACGCTTAAAACAATCGCATCCTTCGCTAAATTCTAAAAATATTTGAAATCGATTTCATTTTTAGAAAATGTCTAAAAACAAGCACGCATAGCCACTTTATCCCAATATCACAATAAACAAAATGATATCGATTTCAAACGTATAATTATTTCCAGCCCACACTTTCCACTGCCGGTAAGTGTACACCAATAGTTACTTTGTAAACCTCCAGTAATCGAAGTACATTGTTCAGATCGCCGAGCCAGGGCATGGCAATCGTGCGGGCATAGAACAGCGCGCC
>JBCNOR010000052.1:0-14224 GCA_039593785.1 Niabella sp.
ACTTAATGCCGGCTATTTTTATAGTCCGCAAAAAAACCAGGGGCTTATTTATATACCTGGCGGTAGTGGCGGCACCAACAATGTGGTATTAAGCGGTTTTCAGTTTGGTGTAACGGTTAACCTGGGAAATTTTCTGGCTAAGCCAGCAAACATAAAAGCCGCAAAAGCTGATTACAAAATTGCCCAGGCTCAAAGCGACGACTATAAAATTGAACTGAAGAATCTCGTGAAGTCTAGTTATTACGATTTTATAGGAGCAAAAAAGCAACTCGAAATCAAGTCGCTGGCCGCTAAGGATTTCAAAAGTATTTTAACAAACGCACAAACACAATTTCAAAACGGAACCATAACACTTGATATATATACAGCAGCTAAAAGCTCTTCCGTTGCAGCCGACGTTGAAGTACTGGAGGCAGAGGTGGCCTATCTTAAATCTAAAAATATTCTGGAAAGCTTTATCGGAACCAGCATTGAGAATGTTAAGTAACGAAAAGAAATATTCTGTAAGTTATGAATCTTAATTTAAAAGATTTTTTGAAATATCTGGCCAGGTTTAAATGGCTGCTTATTACTATACCTTTGGTAATAGCAGTGGGTACCTATTTCATGGCTAAGAAGCTACCTAAAACCTATACGTCTACCTCCCTTATATCCACAGGTCTCACGGGCCGCTTTCAACAGAATGCATTAAATACGGGTGGGCAGATGGACTATTTTCAATTGAGCCAGCAATTTGGTAATATACTCGAAAGAATGAAGTCCAAAAGGAGCATCAATACATTGTCCTATAAACTTATTCTACATGACCTTGAAAATCCAAATGAAGCCTTTAAAGAGCTTCCGAAGCTGGTTCAGGAATTGTCTCCCGAAGACAAACAACGGGCAATAGCCGAATATAGAAACCGGCTCGAATCGGGACAATTGATTTCCGTGGCTGATAATGGTAACCGGATCAAGCTGTATGATATACTGACCGCTGCCAAGTACGATGAAAAGTCGTTAATGGATCATTTGAATATTTCAAGGAGTGGAGAAAGCGATTTTATACAGGTGGTATATGCTTCGCAAAACCCTAATCTTTCTGCCTTTGTGGTGAATACTTTTTCCTCCGACTTTATTTCCTACTACAACGGGCTTACCGTAGCCGGTCAAAAAAAGTCGCTGGCTTTGCTTGACACCGTATTGCAAAAGAAGCAATCGGAGATGAGAAGAAAAAGTGATGAAGCGCGCAGGGCTCTTCAGAACGAGGCCGCTACCACAGCAGGACAGGCCAACAGCCAAAGGCAGGCTGAAATAGCTTATTCCAAATATGCAGAAGCTGAGTCTCAAAGACTGCAGTACATCAGGCAGATCAGCTCCATTCAGGGCAACCTGGAAGAGGTCAATGCCAAACTGAGTGGTAAGGGCGGGTATGTAAATCAAACCCAGTCAAAAGAAAATGTAGATATTGTAAATATAGATGCTCAGTTGAAAATTGCAAATCAAAAATATATTAATAATAATTTTCGTGCGCAGGACAAAAACTCAGTAGATTCTCTCCAGAGAATTAAGGACAGGCTTATTGAGAGGTCTGCCAATAACGCGGGCTCTAACTCCGCATCGGTGAAGCGGGACCTGATGGCCGAGCGGATCAAGCTGGAAGGTGATCTGGCTTCTGCACAAAGCGCTTTAGCCACTGTTGAAGACCAGCTAAGATCAATGCCTAAACCATCAGGTGGAACTGCGGTAGCGGTTCCGCAAGCGCCGCAGGATGTGCTGCGTGATGCAGAGAACGCATCTACCGAGTTTGAGCAGGCTCAGAATCAATATACCCAAACTGAGTTATTAACCAAAACCAGTACTAATTTATCATTGGCAGAACCTGGCTTGCCGGGTCCGCCTGAAAAATCAAAAACACTTTTATTTGTTGGCTTTTCCGGTATTTCAAGCTTTATGCTTTGTTTAATGGCCCTGTTTTTAACTTTTGCCTTCAATAAGCAGGTAGAAGACCCATCCAGGCTGGAGAGTGTGACCCAGCAAAAAGTGCTAGGTTGTTTAAATTATATTTCAGAAAGCGATAAAGACCTTCGGAATATCTGGAAAGATAACGATACCGTAAAAAATTATTCTACTTATAAGGAACTTCTGAGGTCGCTTCGTTTCGAAATAAACCAACATTTATCAGAGCAGCACAATGTTTTGGGTATTACCAGTATGAAAGATGGCGATGGAAAAACCTTCCTGGCGGGAAGCTTAAGCTATGCATTTGCCATGATGGGGAAAAATGTGCTGCTGATATGTGAGAAAGACGGAAACATCATGGATCTCGTGCTGAATACCAATGGTAAAAAAGACTCTCCCCAGCAACAAAAATTCGAGTCCTTCCTCGTTAAAAAACAAATCCAGGTTGAAGACAGGATTACAATACTGAATAGAAACACATCCAACAGCAATTCATTATTAGAATTAAGAGATACTAAAAGTTTAATTGCCGGGTTTGAGGTGCTTAAGAATACGTTTGATGTGGTTATTGTTGACATACATAGCGGAGAAGATATACATAATGTAAAAGAATGGTTGATGTTTTGCGACCGGAGTATTGCCGTTTATGAAGCCGGTTCTAAATTTTCGGACAAAAACAGGCCGTTTATCAATTACTTATCGTCGCAGGAAGGCTTTTTGGGATGGGTTTTAAATAAGATAAAGGTTGCCTGATCCAAATCGTGAAAATTTTAAATGAATCCAATCTCCTCCACAGATAAAAGCGTTACAAGACGCGGTTACACTATAATTTTTTTAGTTCTTTTATTGTCGTTGGTAACCGGGGGGCTGGCGTATATCACCAATTCGTTCTTTATACCCATTTTACCGGTATTGGTAGCAGGTGGTGTCATTTTTTTAGTTTTGCTGTTCAAAGAACCATTCCTGGGACTTGTTACGGTTTTTTGTTATTGTTTTTTCCTTTTTATTCTTTCACGGGAAATAAACAATGAAATACAATTCGGGCTTGGTACGGAGGCTTTGCTTATTTTGACCTGGCTAAGTGTATGGTATAACGCAAAGAGGTATGACTTTTCCGTTTTTAAAAATGAGCTTACTGTTCTTTGCCTGATTTGGTTTATCATTAGTGTGCTGCAACTGGTAAACCCGGCAGATGCCAGTATAATGGGGTGGTTGCAGGAAGTTAGGGCTACAGCACTTTTGCCGTTATTGCTTGCTCCACTGGGCATGATACTGATTACTGATAATAAAAAATTAAATATTATTATTTATGTAATTATTGCATGCTCGCTTTTGGGAGTGTTGAATGGTATCAAACAAATGTACCTCGGTCCGTCGGCAGGGGAGCAGCGTTTCCTGGATGAGGGAGGGAATGTAACCCATATTTTGTTTGGCAAGTTAAGGGTGTTTTCGTTTTATAGTAGTGCAGGACAGTTTGGGCCTTCTCAGGCGCAGGTATCAGTATTATGTGCTGTGCTGGTTTTGGGGCTGCAAAAATGGGGGCAGAAATTTGTATTGGCAGTGTTTAGCATTTTGTTTTTTTATGGAATGCTGATCTCCGGTACGCGGGGCGCTTTTTTTGCCTTGATAGGCGCTGCAGGCTCCGCTTTATTTTTTGCCCGTAAGTATAAAGTCATTATTGCCGGTGTAGTAGTATTAGGGTTGTTCGTAGGTATTTTAAAGTATACAACAATAGGCAATGGCAATTACAATATATACAGGCTTCGAACGGCAGTGGATCCTGAAGATCCTTCATTTAAAGTGAGACTGGCTAGTCAGAAGGTATTGGCTGATTATATGGCAACAAGGCCTTTCGGCGGAGGGCTAGGCGTTATAGGAACTTTTGGTCACAAATATAACAGCGATAAATTTTTATCAACTATCGAGCCCGATAGTTACTGGGTTAAGTTGTGGGCTATGTATGGAATTGTAGGCTTTATTATCTGGTTTTGTAGCTTAATGTATCTGATAGGCAAGAGCTTTGGTATTGTATGGACCATAAAAACAAAATCACTGAAGATCAAGCTTACGGCTCTTGGATCAGGGGTGGTGGGTTTATTTGTTTGTAGTTACGGGAATGAGGTGATGAATGATGTGCCATCATCTTTTATAGTGTGGCTTTCACTGGCAGCTATATTTAATGCACATAAAATTGAAAATAGCATTCTTTCAAACAACAAGCTTTCTTAGTATGCCTTTTCTATTATTTGTGATACCCGGGATTATTTTCTTTTTGATCGGCATTAGATCAGGATTGAAAAGTAAAAAATAATGACACTAAAAGATAAAATAAAATCTAACAGGTTTTTAAAGAAAACAAGCTCCTGGATGATGCAGCCGGCAGGTGATCCCAAACCGCGTTACTGGATGCGTTTGTTTTTAAATCCTTTTATTCATAAAAAAGGGCAGGGAGCTATTATAAGAAGGCAGGCCCGGCTTGATATCTTCCCTTACAATACTTTTAGCCTGGGAAAGCAATCTATAATAGAAGCCTTTTCCGTAGTTAATAACGGCGTGGGAAATCTTATTGTGGGGGATGGCAGCATCATTGGAATTGGCTGCGTTATTATAGGTCCTGTAACTATAGGGAACAATGTGATGCTCGCTCAGCATATCGTGGTTTCAGGATTAAATCATCGTTATGAAGATGTAAGCCTTCCGCCGAGCAAGCAGGATGTTGACCGGAAAATGATCACCATTGACGATAACGTCTGGATTGGCGCCAATGCTGTTATAACGGCGGGTGTAACCATTGGTAAACACGCTATTGTAGGAGCGGGGTCGGTGGTAACCAAGGATGTTCCCGCTTATGCTGTTGTGGTAGGAAATCCTGCCCGGATCATCAAACAGTATGACAGCGCCGATAATGTTTGGAAGAAGGTAACAAAATAGAATAATAAAGAATTATGCAAAACGAATATTTGTTTTGGATTTTGTTTCAGGTAATCATAAGTGTAAGCTTATGGCTTGCACCGTTACTGCTGTTGATTGGCATGTTTCGTAAAAGAAACAGCACTAAAACAGCACAAACAGGAGAAGCTGAATTAGATTATGCTATTATAGTAACAGCCTACCAACAGGTAGGTCTTATTGATAAAGTAGTTCAATCAATTTTGAACCTCGATTACGAAAAATATATGGTATATGTTGTAGCTGATAACTGTGATATTTCAACCATTAATATAAAGCATGAGAAAGTAAGAATCCTTCGCCCGGAAACTGTTCTGGCGAGTAATATTAAATCACATTTTTACGCTATCAACAGGTTTGAGCGGGCTCATGATATTGTTACCATAATTGACAGCGATAACCTGGTAGAAAAAGATTATCTGAATCAGCTAAACCTGTTTTTCAAACAAGGATATAAAGCGGTGCAGGGAACACGAAAGGCCAAGAATTTAAATACGGTTTATGCCTGCCTGGATGAAGCTGGGGACATCTATTACCGGTTTACAGATCGTAAGCTGCCTTTTGATGCAGGTTCTTCTGCTTCCCTGGCCGGATCGGGCATGGCATTTACCACTGATATCTATAAAACCTGTTTAGAGGCTTTTTCTCTTACAACGGGGGCCGGATTTGACAAGATCCTGCAATATGAGCTGGTGAATCGAAACGAAAGGATTGCATTTGCTGAAAAAGCAGTGGTGTACGACGAAAAAACAGCAAAGACAGATCAGCTTGTAAAGCAAAGAGCAAGATGGATCAATACCTGGTTCAGGTTCTGGAAACTAGGTGCTATCATGTTGTTAAGATCTATCGCGAGGTTCAACTGGAATGGATTTGTTTTTAGCCTCATGTTACTGAGACCACCTCTTTTTTTAATGTTCCTTACTATAGGTATTATTTGTATCATCAATATATTTACTGTTCCCCTTATGTTATTATACTGGGGTGTTTTATTATTGCTTTTTGTATTTGTATTTGTCAGGGCACTTAATCATTTTAAGGCAGATAAGCGGGTTTATGATAGTGTTTGGCATGCCCCTAAATTTGTCTTTTTCCAGTTGATCGCTTTTACAAAAGCTAAAAAGGCCAATAAGTTATCGGTAGCTACAGAACATGATCTGTCGGCTGAAACAGAAATTAAATAATTAGTCGACATTTAACCCGCCGCTACCGGGGCGACTTAAATCGCATAACTAATATTGTAATGGAGAAAATAAGAGTATTAGAAACTATTAGGCAGGGAAGTGTAGGTGGTGGGGAAAGCCATGTGCTGGACCTGGTGGGCGCCCTGAATAAGGAGCTTTTTGATCCTGTTGTACTGTCGTTTACTGAAGGGCCAATGGTTGACAGATTGCAGGAAATGGGCATAAAAACACATGTAATTAGTACTTTAAAACCCTTTGACTTCAGGGTATTTGGGCAGGTGAAAAAGCTGATGAAGCAGGAAGGCATTCAACTGTTGCACGCTCATGGCACCAGGGCTTGTTCTAATACTTACTACCCGGCTAAGCAATTAAACATTCCCCTTATTTATACGGTACATGGGTGGTCTTTTCATGATAATCAAAAAGAGTGGATCAGGCGTATCCGGATTTTGGGAGAGCGCTTATTGGTAAAAAGAGCAGCGGTTACGGTATGCGTGTCGGATAGTAATCTTCAGGAAGGAAGTAATTATTTCGAGTTTAATAAATCAATGGTCATTAAAAATGGCATCAATCAGGTGAGGTTTAACCCCGAAAAATCTTTCAAAGATATAAGGGCAGAATTGGGTGTTGGCAAAGAAGAAGTTTTAGTGGGCTTTATAGCCAGGGTTACGCTACAAAAGAACCCGCTTTTATTGATCAGGGCGTTTGCTAAAATAGCCGGAACGCATCCCATTAAACTATTGATTGTTGGAGATGGTGATCTGAAAAAAGACGCGGTTGATTTAGCCGCTGCTTTGAAAGTAGAGGATAAGATTATATTTCAACCGTTCAGGCAGGATATTCCTGACCTGTTAAATGCTATAGATATTTACTGTCTGCCATCCCTTTGGGAAGGTCTTTCTATAGCACTTTTGGAAGCGATGGCGATGCGTAAAGCTATTGTAGCAACCCCCGTTAATGGTACCAAAGAAGTGATTACTCATATGAAAAACGGAATACTGGTACCCGTTAATGATGTGGATGCCCTGGCTGATGCGTTTGTACAGCTTGCCAATGATCCCTCATTAAGATCACAGATAGCTCAACAGGCGTATGAGACTTTATCTCAGGAGTTCAATACGCAAACCATGGTGCATAAGATCGAAGAGCTGTATACACAGGTTACTGCGAATCACTCAAATAAAAAATAAAAGGTGCTGCAAGGTAAAGATATTATTATTGTAGGGCAACAGGCCTGGGATACGCCAATCGGGAGTAATTGTAAAGATATTGCCCTTGAATTAAGCAAGCATAACAGGGTACTTTATGTTAACTCGCCTTTAGACCGGATATCTAAAGTGCGCGGCAAAGACGATCCTAAAATACAAAAAAGGATCAACGTTATAGAAGGCAGGGAAACGGGCATTGTTCAAATCAACAATAATTTATTCAACCTGTATCCCGATTGTATGGTAGAATCCATTAACTGGATACCGGTTACCGCTATCTTTAAAATAGTTAACTGGTTTAATAATAAACGTCTTGC
Source organism: Niabella sp. (assembly GCA_039593785.1). Lineage (GTDB taxonomy): Bacteria > Bacteroidota > Bacteroidia > Chitinophagales > Chitinophagaceae > Niabella. The sequence goes on from JBCNOR010000052.1 coordinate 7,597, forward strand.
TAAATCAATATTAAAGGCAGTCCATCAACTGGGTTTTAAAAATTACCTGCTCTTTAACGATAACGAGATGTTCAAGGCATTTTATCTGAAAGAATTGTTGAAGCCTCAATTGTCTGTTTATTATTCCAGGGACAATATGGTGGGTGTGCCTTACTGGAGAAAGCATGGCCTTCAGCTGGAGCCTGAACTTATAGCCAAAAGTGATCTTTGCCTTGCTAATTCAGAGTACCTGAAAAAGTACTGTCAGAAATACAACCCGGCTTCTTATAATATGGGGCAGGGCTGCGACTTCACTTCTTTTGCAGCCGAAAATCTATCACCCAAACCCGAGATGGAACGTATCGGCCGGCCCATTATCGGTTATGTGGGTGCGCTCTGGACTTCAAGGCTTGATCTGCCACTACTGGAAAATTTAGCAGCACAACAGGAGCATTGGAATTTTGTATATGTTGGTCCGGAAGATGAACATTTTAAGAAAAGTAAGCTCCATCAGTTATCCAATGTTTTTATGTTGGGATCCAGGAGTCCTGAAGAATTAGCTTCTTATATCCGGTATTTTGACGTTTGCATGAACCCGCAATACGTAAATGAAATAACTATCGGTAACTACCCCCGGAAGGTAGATGAATACCTGGCTTTGGGTAAACCAACCATTGTTACAAAAACAGAAGCCGTGCTTGATTTTAAAGATTACATATTTTTGGCGACAAACGAGCAGGAGTATATTGATGGTATTCAACACCTGCTTGATTCTGATAGTGCGGAGCTGCAGGATAAACGAAAAGCCTTTGCGTTGTCGCATAGCTGGGAGAACAGCGTTGAGCTGATGTCAAAAGCCTGTGAAGAAGTTGCCGGAAAAAAGAGCAGGCAACTAAATTAAAAGCGCTCGATACCATATAATAATAACCCCGGGTATGAATCGCAGAAACGTCATTAAGAGCTTTTTCCTGTATGGATTGGCAGCAACAGTAGTAGGATCAGTATTCGAAATTATTCATCTAAATAAATCAATTGATACAGGATATCTCCGGTCAAGAAAAAAACTAATAGGCGCATTGTCGGAGCTGATCATACCGGCAACGGATACGCCGGGCGCATTGGAAGCCAATGTGCCAGACTACATTATTCATGCAGTTACGGAGCAGATTCCCAAAAGGGAAGCCAACAGCTTTATTGCCGGGTTAAAAGAAGTGGAGGCCATCTCCATGTCGAAACATAAAAAAGATTTCTGGGACTGCAGCAAAGCGGAGCAGGAAAATATTTTACTACGTGTAAAACATATAGAGGCCGTATCGGAGAAACCAATCCTTCATAAGATAGAAAAGAAGATACGGGGAGCGAGCTTTTTTGACACACTTAAAGAATTAACGGTGGTAGGGTTTTGCACCTCTGAAGCAGGCGCTACCCGGGCGCTTCGGTATTCTCTTATCCCCAAAGAGTACGAACCCTGCATACCTCTTCAAGCAGGGGAAACCAGCTGGGCAACAAAATAAAAAGAAATCATGAATTACGACGCAATTGTAATTGGTTCGGGAATAAGCGGAGGGTGGGCCGCAAAAGAGCTTTCGGAGAAAGGCCTGAAAACGCTTTTGCTGGAGCGGGGGCGTGATGTAAAGCAGGGTGACTATCCAACTGCATTAAAAAGCCCCTGGGAGTTTCCCGACCGGCTGCAGCTCACTAGGGAAGACCGGGAAAACAACCCGGTTCAACATCATTTTTATGACGAATCTTCCCGGTCGTTTTTCATAAAAGATAATGACTACCCTTACGTACAAACCAAACCATTTCTTTGGGCACAGGGCAACCAGGTAGGTGGAAGATCATTAACCTGGGGGAGGCAATGTTACCGCTGGAGTGATCTGGATTTTGAAGCCAATGTAAAAGACGGTATAGGTGTTGACTGGCCGATCCGATATAAAGATCTTGCTCCCTGGTACGACTATGTTGAGCAATTTGTGGGCATTAGCGGTAACAAAGAAAATCTTTCGCAGCTTCCTGATGGTATTTTTCAGCAACCGATGCCGCTGAACTGCATAGAAGAGCATTTGAAAACTTCTATTTCAAAAAATTATGACCATCGGATATTAACCATTGCACGGGTGGCTAATTTAACCGAGGCAATAGGCAACCGGGGAAAATGCTTAAAGCGAAATCTTTGCAGCAGGGGCTGTCCCTTTGGCGCTTACTTCAGCAGTAACAGCGCCACCATTCCGGCTGCATTTGCAACCGGCAATCTTTCGCTGCGCCCGTTTTCGACCGTAACGGAAATTATATATGATGAAAAAACTCAAAGGGCTAAAGGCATAAGAGGCATTGATACAGAAACGATGCAGCCTTTTGAATTTTATGCTAAAATCATTTTCCTGAATGCATCTACGATTGCCTCGGCTGCCATTCTTTTAAACTCGGTTTCAAACAGGTTCCCGGACGGCATGGGAAATGACAGTGGTGAGTTGGGACATAACCTCATGGATCATCACTCATCTGCAGGAGCATGGGGCGAACACCCGGGGTACCAGGAATACTATTATAAGGGACGCCGGCCTTGCGGTTTCCTTATTCCAAGATTCAGAAACCTGAAAGATGGCGAGGGACTTGATTTTAAAAGAGGATATAATATACAGGGCGACGGGGAAAGAAGAGAATGGCAGGATGCTCCCAACGCGTTCCCCGATGAAATAGGTGAAAGCTTTAAGAAAAAATTACTTGCGCCCGGCCCCTGGTCGGTATGGATGGCAGGATGGGGGGAGTGTTTGCCTTATCATGAAAATAAGATCAGTCTCAGCTCCAAAAAGAATAAATGGGGGATGCCCTTAGTTGAAATAGATTTTGAATTTAAAAGCAATGAAAAAAACATGATGGAGGACATTAAAACATCATGTGCGGATATGCTGGAGAAGGCGGGCTTCAGGAATATTTCGACATTTAATTATGATCGGCCCGGGGGTGGAACAGTGCACGAAATGGGTACAGCAAGAATGGGTAATGATCCTAAAACCTCTGTACTTAACAAGCACAATCAAATACACTCGGTAAAAAACGTCTTTATTACTGATGGTAGTTGCATGACTTCATCCGCCTGCCAAAATCCCTCTTTAACTTATATGGCGCTTACAGCAAGGGCATGTGCATTCGCAGTGGAGGAACTGAAAAAAGGAAATCTTTAGTTGCCTGTCTTTTTTCCTTTAAATATTTTCTTTAAAAACTCAGGATAGAAGGCCACTGCATAAATCCAGGGATTTAGTACGTTAATGTTGAAATATTTTTTCAATACATACCTGGCGATCAGGAATGCCGTTAAGTTTACAAATACACTGGCATATGCAGCACCCATAATACCAAATTGCTTTATAAAGAATAAATTGGAAAGAAGAACCAGGCTGGCGGAAATGGCAACCAGGTAAAAATTGATCTTAGCTCTTCCGGAAGCAACCAGCACAATGCCGCATTGCCGTACATAGGGCGCAAAAAGGCAATTGATCAAAATAATTCTTAAAAGGGGCACCGATTCATGATATGCTTCCCCGGCAATGATCAGCATCACAAAGTCGGCCAGGATAAACAACATAAAAGCACAGGGTACCAGAACAGCCAGTATAACCCCTACTGATCGCTCATAAATATATTTGATAGACTCGTTGCCCTCGCTCTCAAAGCGCCTTGAGCTCTGCGGGAAAACAATGGTAGACATGGCATTGATAGGAATGTCTGTGAGATTGGTGATACGGGTGGTTACGTTGAATACGCCGCTGGCCGACTTTGAAAGCATAAACCCAAGCATCATCTGATCAATAGATCCGGCCAGCATAGAGCTGAGCCAAACGGCAAAGCTATACTTCCCGAAATGGAATATCTTTTTAACCCAGGCTACATCTATCTTTTTGGTAATATGAATGAACTTGTAAGAAAACGCCAGCGCCACTAAGGTTGCCGCAATTACCCCCAGTATGGTTACCGTTGTAAGCGATACGAGACTTATAGATTGCTTTGTAAAATAATGGTAAGAGATATAAGCAAAAGGCGCTAATTGTTTGACGCTCGGGGCAAGAGAGCTCCCTTTAAATTGAAGGTTGGCCTGCTCAATACAATTGAGTTCCGAAAGAATACCCGATATGATAAACGTAATGGTGTAAAGATTAAGCATGGTGGGCAACACTTCAGATCGCCACAATTGCCCGGCTACAGGAGATAATAAGAGGAAAAGCAGCGTAACAAAAACCGAAACACATATATTGATAACGAAAGTAGCGGTAATGATCTTCTTTTTATCCGGTAAATCGGCTCCCGCAAGAAATTTTATAGTTGCTTCCTGCGTAAGGCCGTTTTTGGAAAGTTCAACAATGGTTATGATGCTCGTAAAAATGATCCAGGTACCGTAATCATCAGGACTAAGTATACGAATCAGCATGTAGAAATTCAGGAAACCCAGAACCAGGTTACTGCTATTCTGAAAAATAGTAATAATAGCATTTTTCAACCAGTAGTTTTTGGGTGAACTATTGTGTACGTTAGTCATGTTTTAAGCAATAATGAATATTCATATTAAACCCGCCGGATGTCTAAAAGGAAAATACACGATCTGTGAATGTTTTCTTAGTAGATGGTAAAGATATGGGTTGATTTATTGATATTAAAATGAAATGCTCAGGGCTTGATAATAATTGTTGAACTAATATTTATATTCGTATATAATAAGAATACAAACCTTCTATTAAATTTGCTGTAATGCAACTGTGTAATTTAATCCTTGCTCACAAAAATCCCCAACAAACAGCCAGGTTAATAGAAAGTTTATATCATCCGGACTGTACGATATACTTACATGTAGATAAGAAATTTAGTCTGGAGCCTTTTAAGAAAGTGACCAGGGACCTGACCCGTGTGCGGTTTATCAGGAAAAGAACGTCTGTGCATTGGGGTGGCCCCAGCATGGTGTATGCAATTGCAAAAGCGATTTTAGAAATACAGGCCGACGGACAGCGATACAACTATATCAACTTAATCAGCGCCCAGGATTTCCCGATAAAGCCCATCCATGAATTTGTGGATTTCCTGGCGAAGAATAACGATAAACAGTTTATTTCCTATTTAGAGGGAGAGGAGGCAGATGTGTGGTGGGCTTCCGCAGCCGCCAGGTTCCAAAACTATCATTTCAATGAGTTGCAGGTAAACCATAAATATCTTGCGCAGGGCTGGATCAACAAGTTATTACCCAAGCGGAAAGTTCCGTTTGAATGGGACCTGGTAGGGGGCAACCGTGCTACCTGGTGGACATTAAAACTGGATTGCGCTGTTTATATGGCTCAGAAAATACTGGAAGATAAGCAGGTAAAGTCTTTTATAAAACTTACCTGGGGGATAGACGAAATTATCTTTCCAACGCTTGTGATGAACTCACCGTTTAAGAGTATTACAATCAACAATAACTTACGCTATATCGACTGGAAAGAGCAGAATGCGCATCCTAAAATACTTCAAATGGAAGATTATGACAGGCTGATAGCGTCCGGCCACTTCTTTGCAAGAAAGTTTGATGAGTCGGTTGATTCCCAGGTACTGGACCGCCTGCAACAAACTTTCTACAATTCTTAGCAGCTAAGAATCTCAGCAGCTAAAACAATTACTGGACCTTGGTTGCCCCCGTGCCTGAAATTTTAGATTTAAAGGAAACCAGGTCCTCTACTGCATCCGTTTCCCTGGCTACATAAATATTGTTTTCATTTCTCAGGTAGCCGGAGCTGGACATGTCATTCACAATTACGGCATCATTATTATTAAAAACAAGATTGTTATACAATTCCAGTGTGCTGTAAGTATTGTAGAAGTCGAGCAGGCGCCCCGGGAAGGACATTTTATCCGTATTCATTTTTCCAACGGTGTTGTTATATACTTTAGCCTTCGCCGGTCTGAAATGCGAAATTGCCTTTATATATGGAGGGACCTGTATTTCAAAGCCGCTGTATTTACGGCTGTTGTACACTATATTATTATATATTTCAATAGTTTTTATGTTATCATCCAGGCTGTATTGCCATAATCTCAGTGCATTCCCCTGGTGGTTAGTAACTACGTTATTATAAAACTTGCCGTTGCCTCTCACAAAGAAAATACCATTGTGCGTGTCATTGGCCGAGTTCACATTATCAACACGGTTATCATGTATCAGAAAATCTTCAACATCTCCAATTGAAACGATAGCTCCCGGAGTAGGTGAGTTGGTACAAAGAATATTGGCTACTTCCAGTTTTTTAACAAGCCCTGTAAAGCCGTTATTGGTAATGTCGCCGCCTAAAACAATAAAAGGCCCCACATTATAGGCATCAAGATTGAGAAATGCCAGGTTAGAACTAAAAGAGCTGGCAGCGCCATTGTATAATCTTGAATTCAGATCGGGGTAGCAGATCACATAATCCTGAACATTTTGAAACAGCATGTTCTGTAGCGTAAAATTATTGATGGCTCCCGATAAAGTTATAGCGCGGTAACTGCTGTTCATGAACGTAAAGCCACGGGCGGTAGCAGATTCTCCCGCACCGGAAATGGTCACATTGTTTAAGTCAGACAAAGTCAGTTGTTTTCCTCCGCTAAACACAACCTGGCCATTATTGATAAAAAGGACTCTTGCTCC
>JBCNOR010000520.1:0-3998 GCA_039593785.1 Niabella sp.
AACAGCATTGCACAAACAGATACTATACCCCGGCATCAGTTTTATGCCGGATTGCAGGGAGGCTTCCTGCTTCAAAATAATAGCCTGAATAAAAACCCGCTCTATCATTTGGGAAATGGCCTGTTCGCCGAAATAAACGGGGGCTGGCGGCATCGGCAACTGGGATGGGAACTGGCCTTGGGTCGTCTTACGATCAGGAGAGATGCATCAAAGTTCAACTCTTACGAAGCATCAGCAAACGATGTATTGAATGCCCAGGCTAATAATGAGATGTATAAAAACGCCAGAGATTCAGGACAGATAGGTAATGCCCTATTCAGGTTTCCGCAAGGCAGCCAGCTACAAAGCCAAAATTTCAAAGGATGGTATATTCTTACCGGGCCTGTATATTGGTTCAATAATCATAAAAAATGGCAATTTCAAATCAACCTGAAAGTAGGAATTATTTCAAGACAATTCGGGTATTACCTGCTGAATGGAAAAGGCATTTCCCCGGATAGTATTACCATTAGCTATAACGCCGCTACAACGGCGGCAAAAGTGACGCCTACGCTTGGTAAAGCAACGGTAACGCCTAACGGCAGCTTCGTAAGATATGGAATGAGCCAGGACCTGTGGAAGTCTGTCCAGGCTCAGAAGTCGGCAACGGCAATCAATGAGAAAACAGGAATACAGTTCATAGCAAGAGCGGGGGCGCAGGCGGCATATTTTATTACCAAGAACATTTCGGTGAATGCAGCCGCACAGTACTGGTTCATGCCATCACCCCGCATGACCGGTATGGACACCCTGGGAGGTGTGGTAAATGCTACTCTCAGAACCAGTGCCCGGCCTACTACCCCTACAAAAACCAGTTACCGGTTATCTTTAAAACAAAACTACAACGATGAAAAAAGCCTGGGCTTCTTAAGCGCCAGCCTGGGTGTCAGCTTTTGGCTGGGCGGCCCGAAAGCTGCAAAGCCGCAACCGGTTTCCGCGGCAGCTCCGGCCATTTCACCCAAACATTTATCCATATCGGTTATTGACGCCGCTAACAAACCGGTAAAGGACGTAACGATTAAAATTTATAAGGAAGGAGAAGATGATTATACCGAAACGATCACCCATGAAAACGGACAAGCCTTCCTGTTAGAGAACCTGTCTCCCGGCAATTATACCATTAGCGGAACAAAAGATGCATTAACCACCAACAAGGTTCAGTTAACGGCTGAGCATTTTAAGTCGGCAGATAAGGTAATTGGTATAAAGCTGAAATTGCAATAACAATATGAAGATTACGCGTTAAAATTCTTGCGTTGCGACTGGATCCCGATGTCCAGCAATCCGGTGATCAGGTCCGCAAATTCAGGCTGAGTGATTGGCATAAGCTGGCACTCCAGTATAGACATCGTGCTCTATCCGCTTCAATCCGCAGGCTGCTCGCTAATAGAACATATCCTAATTCCGGTATCCTTTATTAAACATTCACATACTAAGTTTTCTCTTCCGTTATTTGTAATGGATCATCCAGAGGAGAAGTAACATCTTCCATTTCAAGCAATGGCAATAGCAAGTTTGTTGTGGTATCTGCTTCTTCAAACTGTGTCGCATCTCCTACATTATTAAATTCTAAATCGCTATTTCGAAGCAGAACCACCTCTCCTCCTATTGCCGAACATAATAATAGCTTCGCATCCTGCGATCTTGTTAATGAATTACAAAGAGAACTGCAGCATTTGATCGACTCAATAATTTTTCCTGTTTCCTGTTCAATATAATTTATATGGCCATTATAATAAGGTACGATCAGCTTGGATGACGATATCAAAAAATCATTGTTATAAGTTATACCCCTGGTATTACCCCAGGGTTCAGGAATATTTAAGCCTTCATCGTCTGTAAATTCGTTAACAAAATCCAGTGAAGGAAATTTATTTACCTGGTAACTAAAAGGTGGAAACCCGCCCGTTATAACAAATTCCTCACCACTCTCAGAAAAACTACAAGCGCTTGGGGCAAATAATGTGGCTATATATTTCTTGCAAAGCCTTACCTTGTTATCCTTTATTTCGAAAAAACGGATACTTCCTGCATCTTCTGATTCTGTTATTTGTGCTGCAATTATTTGCTCATTCGGGTGAACAACTATGCACTTCGTATACACCTCACATAATGCATCAGTATTATCCAGCCTGGATAAGGAGTTCAGATGATAAAATTCAATTTTAAATGAGCCAGCGTTTGCTGCAATCAAAAGGTTTTTTGAAGCAATAACCCGGATACAGGAATAGCCTCTTAAATGCGGGGCCAAATTATTTTGGACCACTTCCCCGCATGTTCGTGAAACGGTTTTCGTATCAATGTTCCATTCTATATTTTTTGTGCCATTCAGGGCAAACCAAACATAGTTTTCTGTCGAAAAACAGGCATCTAAAATAACAAAATCAAATTGATGGTAGTAGGAAAGAATTAATTGATCATCTACAATATTAATAATTGCAAATTCAGACGAGTTATCAAATAACACCAGGGCAGTACTACCACTTTCATTAATTAATGACTTCGAAATTTTACGCTTTAAATCTATTTTATTTATTATCTGCATTTAGTGATTATGTTTTTTAACTGCCTTAGATTTTTCCCTTACATTTTTTCTTCTGGCCGATTTATTCTCTTTAGATAAATCTGATACCGGATAATCATATGAATACATGACTTTAGTATCAGCTGGCAGTCTTGACTCAAGCTTGCCTTTACAATTAGGCATCCCTATACCTGAGCAAGGTTCAAGCTCAGTATAAAAATGAGTTATTTTATCATGTGCATCAAGCCTGTCTAATTCTTCTAACAAATAGTGTTCAGAATGAAACCCATCCATAGATGACCGCACTATTGGCTCGTCAATTCCCTCAATTTTCATGGCAGCAACATTTTGTCCCGCTGTAACCTGGGGGTTTGCGGCCCTGAACTTTTGCACAGCCTCAGCTAACGGATGATCATCATACGGTACTTTAACTGAATCTATTAATCCAAATATATCTAACGAAATATTTGTGTTTGCAACATAATTATATGCATTATAACCACCTCTTAAACCCGACGGATCCTGGCTTATATAATTTCCGCTTTCGCTATCATAATATCTAAACCTGTTATACGCCAACCCCGTCTCCTCATCTACATACTGTCCCTGGTAAAGTTGCGGTATTAAACCCTTGTCGCCTTTTTCTTTTCTTACAGAACCATAGACATCTAACTCTCTTTCCCATACCAACGTTCCTGCTTCATCATAAGTATGCGTTGGGGTGCCCAGATAATCCGTCACAATACTATACTTCTTGTCTTCCGTGAATTTGGCGCAAGGTACAAAACTTCCTTCCTCATATACCCAGGTTACCAAATTTTCAACAGGTTCGGCTGCGGTAGTTATTCCACTTTCCGCAACCAGGCTTGCTGGTGGATATTCCCCTTTGTATTGCCACTCGTGCAAAGGTATATTGCCGTCCCATACAAAACGGGTTACCGTGTCCTTCGCTGCTTGTGCCAACCCGCCGGTAAAGTTGGGTTCAAGATTCGATTTAACTATTTTAGCCGTTCTTCTACCGAGAGGATCATAATAATATTCTACCTCCCTGCCGCCGGGATTAACCGTTTTCTGCAACATCCCGTTGCCCGCCCATTCGTACTCCCAGCCGGTGGCCGTTCGCTTCAGGGTTATACCTTTTTCCCTGGCTGTTTCAGTTTTATCTATAGCATTTAGGTTCTCGTTGCGCTTAAACTCTTTAAATATTAAATTACCCTCGGCATCGTAATGGTAACAGTATTTATCGTCCTCCAGCAAACGCCCGCCCTTGCTGTATTTACGATCGCTGTGATCTTTGGTTTTAAACAGGTTTCCTATTTTATCGGGTGCCCGGTAAATAGTTTCTGCACTGCCTTTTTCTTCGTAGGTAGCGCTTATCAAATTATCAAAAGGGTCATATTCAAAATCGGCGGTGGCATGGGTTAGCTCATTCACC
>JBCNOR010000521.1:0-3996 GCA_039593785.1 Niabella sp.
GTAAAACTGGCTGGAGGGGCAATCCTAATCAAATGTTCTATAGCAGCAGCCTCTCGGGCCCGTGGAACGGGACACCACCCGCCTTCTTTAAAATCCTGCTTTACCTGGCCTACCGTGCCATCCAGTATTTTTTGACCCCTGTTCACTAAAACGATATGGTCACAAATTTCCTCTACCTGTTCCATGCGATGCGTGCTGAATATTATAGTAGAGCCATTTTTGGCCAGCTTGAAGATCTCGTCCTTGATCAGGTTGCTGTTTACCGGATCAAGGCCGCTAAAAGGCTCATCCAGGATAACCAGTTTGGGGTTGTGTAAAACGGTGGTCACAAACTGCAGCTTTTGTTGCATTCCTTTTGAAAGATCTTCCACCTTTTTGTTCCACCAGCTTTCCATTTCAAAGCGGGCAAACCATTGCTTTATTTTTTCTGTAGCTTCTTTTTTACCAAGGCCCTTTAGTTGAGCAAGATAAAGTGTCTGCTCCCCGATCTTCATCTTCTTATATAAGCCGCGCTCTTCTGGCATATACCCGATTTTTGCGATATCATTGACCGGATCGAAAGGCTTCCCGTCAAAAATGATAGCGCCGCTATCGGGATAAAAGATACCGGTGATCATCCGGATCAGTGTGGTTTTCCCGGCTCCGTTAGGTCCCAGCAGCCCGAATATCTGGCCTTGCTCAATACTCAGGCTGATGTCGTCAACAGCTTTCTGGGTGGCGAAATACTTCTTAAGATTTTTTACTTCAAGTAGCGGCATTATAAACAATTTGTAGATTAGTATCAATCAAAGATAATTTGTTACAGTTGATACTGTTTTTATTTTACATCAACGGAAATGCTTCATGTTTGAAGTCAATATTTTATTTGTTATTGCTATATTAATGTTGTGACTGCGATTTGATCCGGTATTTCCCGCAACTTTGCAGCTTATTGTCAAGTATATGAACAGAAAATATTTTACGCTTTCGGCTCTTTTGATCATCATTATTGTATCGGTTTCCGGATGGGGATACCTGGTACATCGTACGATCGCCCAATTAGCTATCTACGAGTTGCCTAAGCCCATGCAGTCTTTTTTTTATACTAATAAGGATTCGCTGGTATATGGCGCTCCAAGACCTGATGTGAGGCGAAACCAGGATGAGTCGGAAGGTAGTAAGCATTATATGGATATGGAATATTTTGGTGATTCGGCTTTTAGTGTTGTTCCCCGTAAATTTGAAGATGCAGTGGCCAAATATAGCCTGGATACGCTTAATAAATATGGAACGTTGCCCTATGTAGTGGTGGAATATATGGGTAGATTAACGGAGGCTTTCCGTTCGCAAAATGCGGATAGTATTGTGTTTTATGCAGCAGACCTGAGTCATTATATCGCCGATGCCCATGTGCCTTTACATACTTCTATTAATTATGATGGCCAGCTTACGGGACAAAATGGTATACACGATCTATGGGAAACCACTGTACCAGAGGTCGAAATCCTGGGCTATAAATTAAGCAGCCGTCACAAAGCTAAATACCTGGAATCGCCGGAGCAGGAAATATGGAAGATCATCAGGCATACTTTTTCTTTACTGCCTGAGATGTTTGCGCAGGAGAAAGAAGTATCAAAGAATTTTACCGATTCCACCAAGTACCGCTGGGAAGTTCGCTGGGGTAAAAACAGGAGATTTTATACCAGTGCATTTGCTAAAGAGTATTCCCGTGCGTTAAAAAGCTCCATTAACGATCAATTAATCGCGTCTTCTGATGCACTGGCTGATTTCTGGTACACGGCATGGGTAAATGCAGGCCGGCCGGACCTGGATAAAATATTAAAGAAGCCTTATCATAAACGCGGTTTTAAAACTGAAAAGAAAGCTTTTCTGAAAAATCAGCTGGTGGCTAAGAAAATCCTGATCTCCACACAGCGAATGACAAAGGATTAATTGGCGGTGCAGATGTTAGCTACCGGTATTCAGATATAAGAGTACTATCTTTCCGGCTTCCAGCCTTTTTCATTATCTTATTTATATGACCCGCATTGGCCTTATATCAGATACGCATGGTTTTTTAGACGAACAGGTGTTTCAACATTTTGACAAATGCGACGAGATCTGGCATGCCGGTGATTTTGGAACCGCAGTTATAGTAGAGCAGCTGCGTGCTTTTAAGCCATTGCGGGGTGTGTATGGCAATATTGATGGAGCCGATATCCGCTTACAGTTTGGTGAGGTGGCAACGTTTACAATTGAGAATGTAAAAGTGATGATGAAGCATATAGGAGGCTACCCGCCAAAGTATAATGCTGAAACCAAAAAACAGGTCATTGCTGAAAAGCCGCAGCTGTTTATTAGCGGGCACTCGCATATACTAAAAGTAATGTTTGATGATGCGCTTCAGTGCCTGCATATGAACCCCGGTGCCGCAGGCAGGCAGGGCTGGCAAAAAGTGCGCACCCTGATCCGCTTCGTTATTGACGGTAGTAATTTTAAAGATTGTGAAGTAATTGAGTTGGGGAAGAAATGAGAGTTAGCTAGTAATGGCTAGTAGCGAGTGGGGATTAGTGCGTGGGGAGAGGGAAATATTAAATGTTCTGCACCTCTGCGTTCTTTGCGGGAAATCAACCGGTAAATGGGAATAGTGAGTGGTGAAATATTCAATACTCAATGTTCTGCGCCTCTGCATCTCTGCGTTCTTTGCGAGAAATCAACCAGTGAATTGAAATAGCGGGTATGGGAAATATTCAATACCCAATACTCAATTTTCAACACTCATTGCTCTGCGCCTCTGCATCTCTGCGTTCTTTGCGGGAAATCAACCGGTGAATTGAAATAGCGGGTATGGGAAATATTCAATACCCAATACTCAATATTCAACACTCATTGCTCTGCGCCTCTGCATCTCTGCGCGCGCTGCGGGAATCAACCAGTGAATTGAAATAGCGGGTAAGGGAAATATTCAATACCCAATACTCAATATTCAACACTCATTGCTCTGCGCCTCTGCATCTCTGCGTTCTTTGCGAGAAATCAACCAGTGAATTAAAATAGCGAGTAGGGAAAAAATTCAATACCCAATATTTAATTTTCAATGGGTAATATACAATCGCCAAGGGCGGATAAGTTTTTAGCATTAAGCATCTTCAATCCAGCATCCAGCTAACCAATAACCAGCTTCACCTAAAACCATCCTCTTCCTTGTCCTACTTCTCTAAACGGCCATGGAATAGAAGCCAGCATAATTATAAAAGCAATAACATAAAACAGAACGGTTTTGCGATGTTTGGTAGCGTCAGGAATATTCTTTTTTGCAAAAGACCGGCCCACATGAACTAAAGCGATGGCCACAATCATTCCTAAAAGATGTTCTACTGCAAAGAAGCGATAAACCGGGGCCTTCATAATATCGCCCATTGGCATCTGCTGGAAAAGCTTCAGGCCGAAGGTACCGGTAAACCATTGTACTAATCCCACCAGCAGGTTGATATCACAGCAGATCATCAGCAATAAGCCTGCGGTTGCATGCCCCTTGGTAAAAGGTTTATTGCCAGCGCCCAGGCTTTTAAAAATGGCAATTAAGAAGAAAAGCACGATGGCCCAGCGTAAAAAGCTGTGTAAATGTAGTAATCCGGTTTGCATAGCTTCGAGATTTGTGTGAGCGAAAATAGGCAATTGTTGCGGATTTAATAGGGGCTTAACGCTTAAAACATTTACTTTGCAGCACTTAAACAGTAAACTATGGCTTTGATTGCTCCTTCTTTATTAGCGGCTGATTTTTTAAAACTGCAGGCAGAATGTGAAATGGTGAACAACAGTGCGGCGGATTGGTTGCACCTGGATGTAATGGATGGCATGTTCGTTCCCAATATAAGCTTTGGTCCTATGGTGATTGAGTTTGTCAGGAAAATCGTTAACAAGCCCTGCGATGTGCACCTGATGATTGAGCAGCCCGCACGTTATGCAGAACAGTTTAAAAATGCCGGGGCAGATCATCTGACTATTCATATTGAG
>JBCNOR010000522.1:0-3988 GCA_039593785.1 Niabella sp.
GCAATACCTATCAGAACCACTAAAGGGTTTATTTTGGTTCCGAAAGAAAGTCGTGAATCATAATCTCTATCTGAAATCGCCATAGATAATCTTCTTTTTACAATTTGCAGCCCATCTGCACCTATTTGCTAATATAACGTTCTCCGGTTTCTTTTGTTCCATATTTTTAGCAAAATAAAGCCGGTAGCTGCGCCACCCAGGTGGGCAAAATGCGCAATATTGTCGCCGGGTACCTGGTATATCCCACCAAAAAGATCAATTGCTATTAATCCAATAACGGCCCATTTGGCTTTTATTGGAATAGGGATAAACATAATATACAGTTCGGTATTGGGAAAAGTCATTCCAAATGCCACTAAAATGCCAAATACAGCACCTGAAGCTCCTACGGCCATGCTCGAATCGGTCAGCAAATGGGCCAGACCTGCCCCCAGTCCGCATATCATGTAAAAAATCAGAAATCGTTTAGAACCCCATACACTTTCCAGGATGCGCCCAAACATCCACAGGGCAAACATATTAAAGAGTATATGATAGAAAATAATGCCGCCTACGGGATTGCCGAAAAGATCGGTATTATAGGAGGCATGGGCAAACATATGCGTAACCAGTTGCCAGGGCCTGAAATGTTCGTCACCAACCGGCCATAAACCAATTTTAGCCGTTAGGTTATATTTAGGATCATATAATAATTGGGCCACCCAAACCAGCACATTAATCAGGATCAGGTTCTTGACCGCCGGGGGAAACTTTTCCGCAGGCCTGTAATTAAAACTCATGTGGCAAAGATAGCTATGGAACTTCTTTTAAACACGGTGTAAAATCAAACGAATATTTTTCTCAGCGGGTCACCAACATTTACATGATGACCCGGAGTAACAAATTTTTATTTTCCAGGCTTAAAATTTGGCTATTTAAACGATTAAGCAGTATTTTTGTGAGACGTTTGCCTGAAACATATTTTTTTAACGAAATGCTTAAACGATTAAGCCAACTTGAAACAATGCATGCTGAGACAACTTATCAGGGAAAAGACCTAACCCAATCTCATAACAGATGTTGGGAAGCGGATGGCGGATCCCGCTTCAACCGGGATTTGCGGCAGGTGAGGTTGCATAAATAGCTTAATAGCTCAAAGCATGCAATGTGATTTTAAATAAAGGATTCGTTGAATCCATAGCATTTTATGCTACTGCGACGGTATCGGGTACCTAAAATAAAATTGATAGCCCATATGAAGAGATTGTATACTGTACTGATATCCTGTATATGCTTGTTGTTTATTGGTGCAGCAGCACATGCACAGAACTGGAAAGAACTGGCCACCCCCCAAAAAGGAACAAAGTGGATACAGCCTTCGCAGGGGTCACCCGCACAACCGGTTTGGGGTCATGCTAACGGGTTACAGGTGGGATTGTCCCCCCTTCCGGGCCCCAGAGGCTTGCTACGCATTTACACTCCTTATCTCGGTCACAAAGAGGCCGAAGTAATGAACTTTATCGCTTTTGAGCCCATAGTACAAGGGGACAACAACCGTGGACTTTCTGAACTGGAGATGAGTTCCCTGGACAAGAAAAGGGGCAAAAGGTTTTGGAGTGCTAACGACCCGTTAAGCACCGCTCCGGCCGGGGAAGATGCTCCCGCGCCCGGCATCATTGAAACAATAGCAGGAGTAGAAACCCTGTCGGTATATGTTTTTTCCGAAGCCTTTGACAATGGAGCCATGGTTTACACCAGGCTCCGGTTTTACGAAGATCAACCCTATGAAGTAGAAATCACCACTTACAAAGCCCCGGCCTCAAAGGCGCTCGATCATTTTATTGTTACAGCAACCATGGGCAATTATGCCCGGTTGCGAAATCTGTACCTGCAATCGGGAACAGTTTCCCCGGGAAAGCTGTGGCCGGCTTATAAAGAGGATGGGTTCACAGCGCACGCTCATTTTCCTGTAAGCAGTTTTATAAAGGACAGGAATGGAGTGGCCTATTTTATTGCCGCGCCGGATGAAAAAAATCCATCAGAAGCTACTTACGCAAAGGGAACCAATGATCACTGGAAATATTACGGGAAAAAAGCAACGCAGTATTGGTATAGCAAAAATAACAACAGTAAAATGGACGGCCTGGTCAATGGCCGCTATACCTACTGGGCCAGCCAGTCGCCCATTCCCGGGGGCATTGCCTACGAAAACTTTGAGTTGAAGGCTCCTTTCATACAGGGCAGCACCTATGTTTTCGGCGTTAGTCCATTAGCAGCAAACGAATTTGTAAAAAAAATAAAAAATAAGCGAAAATGAAAAGCAGGAAAACAATCAACCGGTTAGTCAGTATTTACACTGAAAAAGCCACCTACCTGACAGGATAATTACTCCCGGCTACCCTAACCACAGGAAAACAGAATCCTTATTAAAAGAACTGGAAACCAATTCTTAAATATTATGAAGAAGAACAAAATGAGTAGTAAATGCAAAATAATCATGGCCTGCTTCCTTTTTTGCCAGGTTATTTGTTTGCAGGCAGCCGCAAAAGCGGTAAACCTGTATCAGGACAGAGTAGTGAAAGGCACTGTTACTGAAAAAGAAACCGGGACGCCTTTGAGTGGAGTAAGCGTGAGTATAAAGGGCGGCGGCGGAGGTACGGTTACCAACAGTGCCGGTCAATATGAAATTGCCGTTGCTTCAAACGATGCCATATTGATATTTACCTATGCGGGCAAAAAGGCTGAAGAGAAGGCAACCGCGGGCTTATCCGTAATTGATGTAGCCCTGGAAAATGAAGTAGCCCTGCTTGAAGAGGTATATGTAGGTTATATGGTGCAAAAGAAAAAA
Organism: Niabella sp.; assembly: GCA_039593785.1. Taxonomy (GTDB): domain Bacteria; phylum Bacteroidota; class Bacteroidia; order Chitinophagales; family Chitinophagaceae; genus Niabella. The sequence continues at coordinate 2,828 of JBCNOR010000522.1, forward strand.
GATCTTACAGGCGCCATATCAATGGCCACCAACAACGATATCGCCAAGAATCCGTCTGCCAACGCTATGAAGTCTTTACAGGGTAAGCTGGCGGGTGTGCTCATTACCACCAACGGGGGTAATCCTGCAGAAAATGTAACGGTGCAAATCAGGGGACTTTCTTCCCTTTCGGGAAGCGTGCGGCCCCTGATTGTATTAGATGGTATGCCTACGGAAAATCTAAATCTCCGGGATATCAATGCAGCCGACATCGAATCGATGCAGGTATTAAAAGACGCAGCTTCGGCCAGTATTTATGGAGCCAGGGCATCGGGTGGTGTGATACTGGTTCAAACCAAAAAGGCAAAGAGCGGCCAGACTAGAGTAGAATATTCAGGTAGTCTGGCACAAAGCAAAGTCATCCGAAAGCCCAAACTCATGAATGCAGAAGAATACGGCACTGCGATGTTCAGGGCTTATGCCTATGATGAGGAAGTATATGGCACTCCGCTCAATTTACCGGCAACCTACAATTTCACCTGGCACAGGGATGCTGACGGCAGAGCGGTGCTGGATGCCGTAAAACCTGCTGAATGGTTGAATGCTGATAAAACTGTAAGAGGATCCAATACCAACTGGCTCGATGAAATTCTTCAGCCGGCTACCATGACGGAGCACCAGGTAACGGTGTCGAAAGGTACCGACAAATCCAAAAGCCTTTTTTCGCTGGGATATTTTAATAACGAAGGAACACAAATACATACTTTCTTCAGAAAATATTCGATAAGATCCAATACTGAATACAGCCTGATTAACGACCGTTTGAAAGTTGGCGAAAACCTGGCTATCTCCTATTTGCAGTACAGGGACGCCAATGAGTTACGCTGGGCATTGATCAATCCTCCCGCAGTTCCCGTTCGTGATATCAACGGAGGCTGGGCCGGGGCAGCAGGATTTGATGATTTCACCAATCCGGTGCGGGTGCTTACTGATGGCAAAGACAATATTAATCACTTTGTTAAAATCATCGGTAATGTTTTTGCCGACCTGAACATATGGAAAGGCATATCTGCCCGCTCTCAATTCGGAATTGATTATGGCAATGCATACAACCGTGCGCTGGATAAAGAATGGTCCGAAACCGGTGGCCGCAGCAGCAACGGCGAAAACTACGTAGGCAAT
>JBCNOR010000523.1:0-3986 GCA_039593785.1 Niabella sp.
ATCGGCTACACCATGGTCTACGGCATCATCGGCATGATCAACTTTATGTTGACATTAGTGGTTATCCTGGGATAAAAGTGCATTAATGCCGAAACTCCAAAATCCAATTTTTTATCATCATTTTGCTGAATAATCTGGTGCCGCTTATTGAAAACCAATGAATCTCCACCATACGAGTTCCGGATCACTGTGCTATCGGGCTTTAAGTGATAGTGATCGTCCAGCAGATTGGTGACAAATAAGCCTGAACTGAAATCGAATTTAAACCCACCTACTGTATTAACCGGTATGGGTTGGTGGTCAATTACCCTAAAAGACTGTGCGCCGGATTTTGGTAAAACAGACAAGTTAAAAATATACTGGTCAACGTTCTGCACTTTGGGAATATCGTATCTGAAGTAGTTTTTAGTGTTATAGAAATTACGGTAGTCATTAAGCACTTCGATTACCTGCTCACGGTATAAGGGGTTTATCCCGTCCAGATTAGTGAGAATAAAGGTGATGAGATCCGTGGTTTTTGGATCAAAGCCGTGTCCAGTAAAATAACTTTCAGTCTGGTCTTTTACTTGTTGTATAACCTCGCATATATCTGCACATTCTTTGGCATCCTTTAATGTGGCTTTAATTCTTTTAAGCTGTTCCCCCAGCTCAATAACATCTGCGAGAATAGCAGTCTGCTGCGTGTTGAGTGCCTGTTGGGCAGCAGAAAAAAACGCCTGATTAAAAAGTGCAGGAACCTCCGTATTAAAATCAATTGTTTCACTGCTGATTATAACACTGTCCCGGAATGGATTTATATTTATCACCGAAAAACTATAGGGTTCTCCCACTACCGGTCTTCCATTTGAAAAATTAATACCCAAAAATTTAATGTTTTTATCGTAACTAAAAGAACGCTGGGAAAAGTCATATTTAATTGCATTCCCTTTAGCAGGGCATGGTTCGCATACCTTACCGGTTAATGTGGTTAACCCGGTTATTTTGCCAATCATGTCAAGCTTAGCTTTAGGGAGTACCTGAAACAAGACTTCAGCAAATACTTTCTTCACTCCCTGATCATCCTCATGGATGATTTTAATGGCCACATTAGCCAGATCAGCAACGGATGTGATTGCCTTTTTCCCGTCTGCTGTAATTGTATTACCCAATGGAGTGCCAGTATCATCCAGCAGAATAATTTTATGATTCGCTTTTAAACCAGCTACTGTAATATCAAATTTGGTTAAAACCTTTACACCATCAATTATAAGCGTGCGTGTTTTTTCAGAAACAGGAAGCCTGGCAGATGCAGTTCCATCAGATTTGATATATTGTAATGAAATAGTTTGTGCAGAGGCGGTGCAAATAGTAAAGTGCAGGATAAACAGGCAGAAATATTTCATGGGGAGCTATTTAGATTATTTGTAAAGGGAAAAACTTATGAATTTTATAATAGGGGACGATGTAAGTGAATTCGTCATCGGCCCCTAATACGATGCCCAGCACCAAATTATTACCGGCTAATACAATGCTGCCCGAATCACCACCCCTAGTGCATCTTTTGACCATTATCAACTCAATGAACCGCATAATTCTAGTATTTAAGGGCGCTTCATTGTCCTCGATAACGCGGTTGAATCTTCCATTACGGCTGGGTATATACAGTGCCACCGGGCTATTCCGTGCTGCCGGGGGGATGGGCCCTGGTATAAATCCAGTATTATTAACGCTCCGGCCATCAGGCAGCGCATTGCTGACGGATATAAAAGAGCCTAAAAAAACGAGTGCAACGTCCAGCTCCGGCTCCATTGTTCCCTTAAACAACCTGCCCAGGCTTCCTCCAATGGATACATCATGCCTTGGATCTCCTTGCGTTACGTCGTAAAAGAACCGCTGCTGTTGCATCAAATGTTCAGCAGCTACGTGATAATTTGTAAGGCCATAGACATTATCACGCCCATCTTTAAGCAACAGGCCCAGGGCACCCGGATTGCCGGTTTCTTCATCTCTTACAGGGTCCATTATCCGTAAATGGAAATTAAATTCGCCGGTTTGCCTAACGTCTGTTTTGATCTTCCTGCGTTTACCATCGGGGAAGTTGATATCGAAGAATTTGGGTATGATTTGTTTTGCCGGCAGGTCATTCCCGTTCAGCTTTTTCACCACGTTGAAAACAATGGAGTAGTAATTTTTAGCCTTTTTCCCTTTTCTTTTTTTATCTACCCTTATACCGGTAACGTTTTCGCCGTATTTCTTATACCATGACGTTAAATGTCTTTTAATGTGGCGCTGAAGGAACGCGATTTTATTTTTGGTATTGGTATGCATTGAGATAACAGTTATTTTGAGTTAACATGTATTATTGTTCATCTAAACTATCCAGAAGAAATGTCATTTGCTCTTTCAGTGCATTGGAGGCATAAGGTATCTGAAGTACGCGTCTGATAAAATGACCCTTTTGTTCCCGGCTCATATCAGTAATTTCAGTTTCCTCTTCATTTAAAATTGACTGAAGCTCAAGATCTCCCGCTACCAGCTGCGCCAGTTCTGCTTCAAACATCTCCTGGTCATCCTGATCCGGAGCTGCTCTTTTCCGCCATCCAAAAACTACCTGCAAGAATGGAAAGGATACTACATCCCTGCGTTCTCTGGTAAGGTCTTTGCCGTTGCCAACCGCTACATCCAGCATTTTCCTGGCCTGTAAAAAACCGTTGCCAAAGTACTTTATAATGTCTTTTTCATCATAACCTGGAGCGATTTTGGTGTCTTCAGCTGAAGTGAACAATGCCTTCTTTATAGCTTCTACTATCATCCATTTTTTTTCCAGAGCTTGCAGAGCATCGTAATTTTTTATATAGTACAGGGCTGCTGCGGAAGCTATTTGAGGGGCCGCAGAGGAAGTACCATTTCCCCTGATGCCTACTACTGAATCATATTTATAAGGTGCCCAGAAAACGTTAGGTGTAAAAGCTGCTACCGAATTATGCATAACCCTTTCTGGCCCGTAATTACCTTCCATTATAGCCGGCCCGCCGGTGAGCGCCCTTTTTACGAAGGGGGCGTGGTTATAGGTTATGCCAACCGCCCCTACTACCCTATTAAACCGGGCGGGATAAACCATTACTTTGGGCGTTAACTTACCAAAATTATTACCAGCGGCAGTTACCATAAAAATCCCATTCTCATAAGCCAGGTTCACCATTTCGGCCCAGGTTTTAGATGCTACTCCCCCCATACTCATGGTTATGATATGCACCCTTGTTTCTTCCTTTACGTTTAAGGTATTTACGATGTACTCCAGCGCTTTTACAAAGGCCGCTGCCTTGAAGAGCACCACACTTTTGGCTATTCTGATGGGTACAATATCAACCAGATCATGCAAGCCTAAAAAGTCATCATAACCATACGCATCAATTTTCACCCGGGCGCCAGCAAGTATACTTAAAGTACCTGTTCCATGGCCGGGCATTTTTAGGGTCCCTTCGTCAAATGGATCTGTAGCGTCTTTCAGTTTATCCTCTTCACCTATAACGAAATTCCGCTGCAGATCTTTGTTAACTATAAGCTCTGGAAAGGAAACATGATTAGGACTGTAACCGGTATCCAAGTGGGCAATCCGGACTTTCTTTTTTAAGCCTAAACTTTTCACATAATCCCTGGCAGATTTCAGCTGCGAATATTCATCTGTTAAATACCACCCAGTAAGCTTTTCCGGGTGCGGCCAGTAATCCAGATAGGTGTAATATTCATTCCCGGAACCGGTCTTCTGGGCCAATTCCTCTTTTTCCCATAATTCCCCCAATAATTCATCCGTGGTATCAATGTCAGGCTCAACAAATTTTAGGTCATTGTCTTCCCTTAACTTTTCATGGGCCTGGTCCCAGGGATTTTTGTCCGGCTCAGAGGATTTTATTACATCCAGGGGAACTGGTACTTTATCTGTAAAGCTACTGGCTGTGCGAACGCCACGCCGGCGTAATATCTCTTTGCTTTTATATTGTACGATG
>JBCNOR010000524.1:0-3967 GCA_039593785.1 Niabella sp.
TAGGCCGCTATTCGTAGTCAAATGTGGTTTCAGGTAATACCTGGAGTTCAATGAACTGGTTTGTCATTTAAAGATCAAAAAAAGGGGATACCGTTATTTAATATACTTTTTAGTATATTTTTGTGGCGTCAATAATCGTTTGATGACAAAAGCAGAAAGAACGAAGAAATTTATCATTGAACAGGCGGCTCCTATTTATAATGAAAAGGGAGTTGCAGGAACCAATGTGGATGACGTTTTAGAGGCTACAAAATTAACCAAAGGAGCAATTTATTGTCATTTTAAGAATAAAGATGATTTGTCCATGCAGGTAACGGATTATTTGCTGGAAAAAATATGTTCAGGTATTGCCCAGGTTATGAAAAAGGAAGCCAGTGCAAAAGGGAAGATCTTTGCTTATCTCGATTTTAACAAAAAGCCGTTGAATCCTTACATAAAGGGCGGCTGCCCTATGTTTAATATGGCTGTGGAGTTTGATAGTGATAACAATTCGTCTATTAGGCCAAAGATCGGGGAGAATTTATATGTTTCACAAAAGAACTTCGCTTCTATTTTGCGGGAGGGAATTAAAAATGGTGAGTTTTCATCTGCTCTTGATCCGGACGCCTATTCATTTAAAATGTTTGCGGCGATAGAAGGGGCAATTATTATGTGCCGTGCGATGAATAATGAGCGGCCGATGCAAGGGTTGATCAAAAGCTTAAAGAGCGAACTGGAGGCCTACGAGCTTTGATTTTTTTTGAGTAATAATATACCAAAAGGTATATTTTACCGGAATTAGAAATTCATAAATAAAAACTGAAAACATGGAAAAGCCTAAAATTTTAGTTACAGGCGCAACCGGGTCAACAGGCGCTCCATCTGTAGAGATGTTATTACAAAGGGGCCACCCGGTACGCGCCTTAGTACATAAAGAAGATGTGCGATCGACCCGCCTGAAGAACCTTGGCGCGGAAATAATTGTGGGTGATATGCAGAACATGGATGACGTTCGTGCAGCCTGGAAAGGTGTTAAAAGAGGATATTTTTGCTATCCACTGAATCCGGACCTGTTAGATGTTACCGTTATTTTTGCACAGGCTGCAAAAGAAGCCGGCGCTGAATTCATCGTTAACATGTCGCAAAAGCAGGTTGCAGCTACCGCTAAAAGTCCTGCAACGATACGGCACTTTTTATCAGAAGAAGTGTTTCGCTGGTCAGGCATTCCAACTACCCATTTACGGCCAACTTTCTTTTCAGAATGGTTCCTGTACATTGCTCATCAAATTAAAGCCGGGAAACTGCAAATGCCTTTCCCTGAAGATGCCCGGCATGCGCCGGTAGCCGGGGAAGATCTGGCACGCACCATCGCAAGTATTTTAGCGGAGCCAGGGCCACACATTAATAGGGCTTATCAGCTTTTTGGACCGGAACTTTTAAGCTATGCAGAAATAGGTGAAGTATTTAGCCAAACCTTAAATAAGGATATTATTTACGAGCAAAATAGCGTTCAATCAATGGCAGATTCAATGGGATTAGGAGGAAGTGACCACTTTAAAGATCACCTTGCGAATGTTATCAGCGACGATCTTTTCGGTACACCGGATATGAATGATGTGATTGAAAAAATTACCGGCAAAGGGCCAATGACTTTAGCTGAGTTTATAGATAAGAACCGGACAGCTTTCACCACTTAATTTTGGTGCAGCTGTATAGGCAGATGATAGAGTTTTCGCCATGAGCTTACTGTGCGCCATGAATACCTTTAACGATATTTCTCTTCAAGCCCGCACAATACATCCACCAACTTCTCCGGACATTCCCTCATCACATTGTGCGCACAATGTATTGTTTCCACATGCCAATCCGGAGAATCTTTTAAATTTTCATATTGTTTAACAAAGGGGCTCGGTTCCCAGCCACTGAGAAAAATGAATGCACGGTTAAGCACCCGTTCATAATCTCCGTTCAAATGTAAATTTTGCATGAAGGTGGCCAGCGGATGTGGTCTTCTCCGGCCTTCTGCCCCGGGTGGAACTTCAACGGAGAAGCCATCCTTGCCTGCTCCGGCTACAAAACGTTGCCGGTACATTTCAGTGGTAAGGCTCCAGCAGGAATCTCCATCGTTAGGAATATAAGCATCAATATAAACAAGCGCATGGATCCTTTCCGGAATTTTATCTGCCACGCCTGTAATAACTAACCCGGCATAGCTATGCCCGCATAAGATCACATTGGTGATGTTTTCCGTTACGAGGATATTTACTACGAACCGGATATGGGTATCTAAGTTTATTATCCTGTCTGAGGGCCCGGGTTGTGGTTCAAGGCCCGGTAAGGTTAATGAAATACATTTTTTCCCTAACTGCTCCAGCTTACTGGTTATTGGATCGTAAGCCCAACCACCGTGCCATCCTCCGGGAATAAAAACATATGTTCTTTCGTCTTTCATAATGGATAAGTTGTACCAGGTAATTCACAAGTTTCGCAAGATAAACAAAATACTACACTGTGAATTACCTGGCCAACGGCAACTTATCTACTTTAAAACTGTACCGTACCCAATTAGTTTTTGATGAACTTTTTAACAACCGTTTTATTACCCCTGCTAATTATAAGCGTGTATAAGCCTGGTTTTAGCGTGGATACATCAATGCCATTACCTGAAATTACCGTGTTTATTACCGGATGCCCCAGCACATTTAAAACAGCGGCTTTGGCGCCGGTAAGTTCTTTGGAAGAAAAGAAAAGAGTTTGCGTTGCGGGGTTAGGATAAAGGGTTAATTTATTTTCTGTGCTGAGTGTCTTTTTTTCTGCAGATACAATTTTTGCTACGTTTTGTACCAGCTTCCATTGCCCGCATAGCTGATTGTTATTACCCCACTGACGAACATTGGCGCCATTAGCGGAGCTGGCATCTGCCACTTCTACTACTTGGCCGCTATGTTTGGGAATGATCTTATAGTATCCATCTGTTGTAGCTACCAGTACAAATTGTTGATTAAAACCGCTTACATAATCCCACTGGTGTACGTTTGCGCCTTCATCTTTACTCACGCCCGACACATCTACTGCTTTACCACTGGCTACTACATTGATCCGGTATGCCCCGTCACCCAGGTGTGTTAGCTGGAACTGCTGATTATTTCCTCCGGCATATTCCCACTGCTGAATATTTCCGCCATTTTCCTGAACATGCTCTGCTGCCAGGTCCATATATTTGCCGCTGTTCCGGTTTTGAATAAAATAGGCGCCTGCTAAATTGGTTACCCCGGCTGTTCGAACGCGTAAGGAGGAAACTTTATCATTTAACCCATCTGCAACCAGGCAGCTTACATTCCCGCTATATGTTTTAGAAGCACCACTGAAATTGTCATCGTCGTAAAGCGTTACCTGAAATCCTTCCGCTACGGTAAGGCTTGATAACAGGTCGTTTCCTATGCCCAGGGATTGCAGCCTGCTTAGATTATAGTCGCCTGCTTCCAATCCATTGGCAAAGCCCTTGAAATCACAGTCGTTGTAAAAGTTTGCAACTTCTTTCTGGCTTTTGGTACGGATACCAAAGATCGTATTCACCCTGTTTGCCAGTTCCTGGAGATTAATATTGTTGTCGTTATATACCCAGTAAAATCCTCCTTTGGAATTACAATTGTTCTTGGCCCGTGTCATTTTATCGGCTACGGTATTTCCATTCTCATAATTCAGGTCGCCTGTATGCAGCTCAATATTGTTAATGTTCCAGTCACATGGATTATTGCCGGCGCCTCCCTCATACCATTGTAAATAGATCTTATCCACGGCTCCGCTGCGCTGGTTATTAACATTGGTAGCCAAGCTTTGCCAGTATGCCTTATTCATATAAGGGGCCAGCGTGGTTTTATATCCAATGCCGGCTAGCATAACATGGAAAGCGGTAGCAGAATTAACGTCATAGGCTTCTTCATCGTCGTTATTAATGGCGTCTATTGAAGGAATAGCCGCTTTAAGC
>JBCNOR010000525.1:0-3965 GCA_039593785.1 Niabella sp.
CGTTTCAGCAGGTGTTTGGCGTCTTCGCTATAGAGGGCGTTCGGCGATTGCAGCGACTCGCTGCCGCCGTAGCCGAGCCCCCGGGAGGCCTGTATTCGTTGAAGCTGAGTATTGCCAGGAAGCTGGTATTCAGCAAATGGCGGGAAGCCCTTGGCGGCAATATCAGCTTTATCATCACAGGTGGCGCTGCAGCTTCTGAAAAACTGTTACGCATCTTTAATGCAGCAGGCATTCCTATATACGAAGGTTATGGGCCAACAGAAAACAGCCCGGTAATATGTGTAAACCGTAAGCAAAACAATGAAACCTTTTTTGGTACTGTAGGCCCTCCCATTGATGGTATAGAAGTAAAACTGGCAGAAGACAGCGAGATACTGGTTAGAGGCGCCAGTGTGATGCAGGGTTATTATAAGCATCCGGAGTTAACGGCAGAAGTGATTAAAGATGGATGGCTGCACACGGGAGATATCGGTACTATCATCGAAGATCGCTTCTATAAAATAACAGATCGCAAGAAAGAGCTGTTTAAAACGAGTGGCGGCAAATATGTAGCGCCACAACCTATCGAAAACAAAATGAAGGAAAGCAAATTTATTGAGCAGATCATTGTTTTAGGTAGTGAAAGAAAATTCGTAAGTGCTTTGATCATCCCTTCTTTTACAGCTGTCAGAGATTGGATGAAGGAGAACGGTATCAAGGACATGAGCAATGCTGAAATTGTGAAAGATCCTAAAGTGCACGATCTTTTCAGGTCCGTGATCGATCACCATAATGTGAATTTCAATCACGTTGAGCAAATTAAAAAATTTGCCCTGCTGGCTGCAGAATGGAGCGTTGATGGCGGAGAAATGACTCCCAAAATGAGCCTTAAACGAAAAGTGATTATGGAAAAGTATAAAAACAATATTGAAGATATATATGCATAGAGCCCGGGCTCTATGCATCCATCTTGCAAGAAAACGAACCAAGAAAACAGAAAGACGCCAAGAATACGAAGAACAAAATCAACCTTAGTGCAACTTCATGCCTTAGTGCCTTTGCGGCAAACACCCGCCGCGTCTTGCTGCTTTGTGCCGTCTATGCTACATATTGTCGTCGTGCCTTTTGCTGGCATCTTCTTTATTCTCTTTACTTTCCATTACCTTACTTCCCTTTTGCATCAACGAAGACACAGGCCCCTCCATATCCTCCTGGGGATCTGTTTTACCTAATGTTTCAGGATCGGGCTTTATAGCAGCATCTGCATGCTCATCTGCTTTTTTATCCTTTTTCAGATCATCGTTCTTTAAATTTTTGTTTTCCATATTTAAGAAGTTTTATGTTATAAAATAAAGCGAGTTAAAAAATATTCAAGATCAACTATTCATGAATAACCAAGACAATTATCATACCTAACTGCTACCGTTCGAGCGTAATAAAAACATCTCCCACCTGCGTTCCTGATGCCATATTACTTTTATTAATAATAATGGTATAAGTTCCTCTTTGCTTTATATCATACACTAATTGTTGTCCATACGGGCCATCCATACTCCCGTCAGGTCTTATAATCTGGCTGATACGGATATTAGCATCCGGCTTACTATGTGCAACGCTGACCCTTAGTTGCCCAACATCCAGATCAGTTACCGATAAACGAATGGATTGCATATCGGAAGTAATAGCTCGTTGCAGGCGGGTGACAGGCAAAGTTTCTGCAGGAACCGTCACCTGTATTACAGGATCATCCCCCGGTAGTATGGCAGCGCTGGTATCAGCCAAAGTAATACTATCCAGTACTACAATAGAATCCCTTGCAGCAGTTACACCCGCAAGGGAATCGCTATCCTCTCCTGTTTTGCCCAGGTTAGATGTATTATTACAACCCAACAAGCAACCCGCTGCTATTAAAAAAAGTAAAGGGTATTTCATCTGTTTATTATTTTTTAATGGCCAGATGTGCCTCTCTCAATAAGCATTCATTGGGAGTAGCAAAAATTTCCAGGCTCATTTCATACCCTTTATTAATGCAAAAAAGTTGCCAACAATAGCCGGCAACTTTTTACTAAACCAACAAAACTAAGCTTTTATTGCTGCTGGCCGGCGCCACCAGGAGTGCCGCCACCATCGCCTGTACGTTTGTTTTCTTCTTCCAAACCTGTTTTACGTTGTCTGGCTGCTTTAACCTGTGCACTACCAAAGCGGTAGGTAAAGTTGATTTTAAACTGGCGCGATTCCCAGTTAGCACCCACCCGGTTGATAGCGCCTGCATAATTGGCATCACCCCTGAAACGCATGGTTCTGAAAATATCGCTCACACTTGCCTTAACAGTTCCCTTGCCTTGCATAATCGTTTTTTGCATGCCTGCATCCACAAAGCCCATTGCCTTGCTTTTGAAGATACCCTGCCAGATAGAAGGAGAAATATAAAGACCGGTAAGTTCGGCAGTCCATGTTTTGGCAAACTTATAAGACCCCTGCGTATAGACCGTATAACTAAACACTTCCTCATGGATATCCCTGGCTCCGCCTCCGAAGTTGGCCTTATAAATAGAATAATTAGAATTAAGATTAGAGAAGAGCGTAAACGCTTTATAGCTAAACGGATAGCTAATATTCAGACTGATCACATCCTGTGTAGCCAGGTTGCGGGTAATCTGGAAAGATTTACTCGCCTCTGTTGTATCCAGTATCTGCGCAAACATATCTTTGATATGACTATAATTCAAAGTAGTGTTCAGCTTGTATTTGAATGTATGCGTAATACCAAAACTATTCGTGTATTGAGGTCTCAGGTAAGGATTACCCTGCTGGTACGTATAGTCGTTCAATGCAAACCTGAATGGATTAAGATTGCTGTAGTTAGGCCTGTCGATGCGGCGGCTGAAGGTAAAATTCCACTGGCTCATTGGGTTCTTATTGAAAGTTATGGCAGCGCTGGGAAACAGGTCTGTATAGCTTCTCTTCACCGTAGAATCAGGTGCCACCTCGCTGGATGAAACACCGTTTGAATTGGTATTCTCACCTCTCAGTCCTACCTGGATCATAAATCCTTTAAACTGGCGGTTGTAATTTACATACAACGCATTTACATTTTCTGTATAGTCGAACACGTTGGAGGAATTAATATCAAGTATCTCTTTAGAACCATTGGCGTCAAAACGGTTAAAATTATTGAAGGACTCTACAAAGCCAATTTTAGTACCATAGCTCAGCTTACCTTTCTTAAAATTCTGCTCCCAATCAGCCTTAAACGAGTAAATATTGATATCCGTTGGCGTAATCAGGCGGTATATATTTCTTGAAATTTCTGTTGCATGGTCTCCTTTGTAATAAATATTAGGAATATACTGGTTGGTATAGTTTTCATAACGCCCGTAATCTAAATCTATATTCAATTGACGGCCGGCAGTATCAGCATACTTATAGTTAACGTTTGCATTGTAGTTCTTTCGGTCGCCTTCCATTACCGGGTTTGCTTCGAGAATACGGGATGTCGGCTCACCTCTAGGTGTTATAGTCATAGGCCCCGTAGTTCTGTTTGTGTTATCAGAAATATTACCGCTTAAGATAACCCCTAAAGTATTTTTGGTATTCAAATAATAATCCACGCCCGCTTTGAAACCATGCGCCTGTCTTTCACTTTTCATATTGGATAGCTGATCAAAAATCGTATCCTTCGTGCTATTAATACCTTTAATTTCCCGGTATAGGGTAAGTTTGTTATAATTCAGCCCGTTGCTGTAGTTATAATTTCCAAAGTAATTTGCCTTTTTGCTACGATGGTTAAGCGATATACCTCCATTGTACTTACCAAATACACCTACATTGTAGCCGGCGTTAACCGTTCCGTTGGTACCCAGCGCTTTGTCTTTTTTCAATTTGATATTGATAATACCTGCATTACCGGACGCCTCGTAACGTGCACCGGGATTAGTGATCAGCTCAATGCTCTCAATGCTGGATGACTGTAAAGAACGTAGATA
>JBCNOR010000526.1:0-3956 GCA_039593785.1 Niabella sp.
TGCAATTTTATGGAGTAATTAACCTGGCGGGAAAAGGGGTAATAATTTCCCCGGCGGCGCTGCTGATTACGGTAAGCATAGTAACAGTACTACCTGCGGGATCATAACCCAGCGGGTAACCCGCCTCCCATACCCTTTGCAGGTTGGTGCTGCCGGCAATAGGTTCTGGCGGTAGTTGACCGGCTTCTTTTATGGCATTGACAATTTCGGGTATGGAGATGGTAAACTTACCGGCCAAGGGGTGGCGCGGCAATTTATAATAATGGCGCTCCAGTATATGTGCTAATACGGTAACGCTTAAGTACCAGCTTTTGCGCAATAGCTTTTTATGCTGCTTTACCGGCAATTGCCATATCAACCCCTCCTGTAATTGTTGCAGCCAGGTGGCGGTATCTGCCAGTAAAAACAATACCTGCAGCCATTGGGCTTCGTTAAAAACTATGGAAGCTGTGTCAGCGGAATTAGTGAAAGTTGTGTTGTTCATATTACCCATCTTATATTTTGATGAGTCTTTGGTAAGCATAAAAAAAGCAGGTGTGGGCCTTACCAACCACCGTTCTTAGTGACAGCCAAGAAAATGGATTTACGGCAAGACCCACACCTACTTTGAGCTACAAATATAGCCATCATAATAGATGTGGGCACTTTTACCGTCTCGCTTCTTGGCTGTCAATCTTTGAACGACGAGACTCTTTATTAAGTTCCCAATACTATAATTCAATTATAACCGAACTGACACAAAGATAAATACATTTTAAATAGTAAACCACTTTGTTTACCCATTTTATAAAAAAAATGTCCACACTTGTATTATGCGAAAGTTGGACAAAGACGATATCAATATTAAAAATAAGATTGCGACCCGCATGAAAACCTTACGGGAGAAAACAGGTAAACCAATGGCAACCTTCGCATCAGAATCTGACAAAGACAAGCAAAGCCAATACCGTTGGGAGAAAAAAGGCGCTTCGATACTTACCGTCAATAAGTTTTGTAAAGAAGTAGGGATTTCGGTTTATGACTTCTTCAATGACCCAATCTTTAAAGAAAAATAACGAAAAAATTTCTACTTGTTAGATGCATAATCTGAGCGCCGATATTGTAACTAGATTAATAAAGAGTGGATTGCCCATTCGGAAGGTTCCATGCGCTCATTTGCAGAAGAGCATGATGTGGATGAAAAAGATGATCAGGCAAATTGCCGATTCAGAAAATACACCGTACTTATTGGCCAATGCTACAAAAAACCTGTCTTGATTTCGATTTGTTGAGACACCCAACAATGGCAGCAGAACTTACTATTGCAGATTCTTTGCTTTTAGCCGCTGTTGGTGTTTTTCACCAATAGCTAATACATTATAGTCAGGTCTTCTATACAACACCAAATACACTTTACACCACTGCTTAGCTAACTCCCTTTCAGTTGTTGGTCAAAAAGACGCAACAACGGCAGCGCACAGATCATCATTTATCACTTCAACAACACCTTCTTCCCGGTTCGTGCCGACTCCTTCGCCGCATTCAGAATTTTCACAACAATAATATTATTGGTCAATGAAGACAGATCATCGCCCGGCGTAATCTCTTTACGCAGTACCGCAGTAACATAAGCCAGGTAGCTCTGGTAAGGCGGTTGTGGCTGCGCTGCCTCGCTGATCTTATACGCAGATCTGTTATCTTTTGTACGAAGCTCCTTACTATTCACCGCCTGCAGGTAACCTGTTTTGCCGAATACTTCCCAGTCTTTAATACTGTAGGGCCAGTTCCAGGAAGCTTCTATAATCCCGGTAGCATTGGAGTATTCTAAAATGATCGTAGCGTCGTCATCTACTTTGAGATAAACAGCAGGCTTGATCTGGTGTGTAACGGCATACACTGATACGGGCATTTGGTTATTCATCAGCCAGGTAAATAAATTAGCGCCATAACATCCGAAATCATTAAGCGCACCCGCACCATTCTTCACCGGGTCTGTTAACCAGTCGAGAAAGAAGCGGCTGCAGCCAATTTCTTTAGGCCCTTCATGTCCGTCATGCGCCACCATTTTTACTACATCACCTATCTCTCCTTTTTGCACTCTTTTATAAATTTCCTGGTTGGTGCCATACCAGGTAGTTTCATAATTGGTAAGCACCATCGTTTTATATTTCTTTGAAAGCGCAGCTATTTCCTCCGCATCCTTTACCGTTGTAGCCAAAGGCTTCTCCACCATCACATCTATTTTCAGGGGCGCGCAAATTCTCACCACATCAATATGCTCACTAATGGCATTAAAAGCCATCACTACTTCGGGCTTTTTATTTTGCAACAACAGTTTCAGGTCATCATAAAACAAGCTATCAGGAATACCCATTGACTTTTTAAACTTGTTTACCAGTTCTTTATTGGGCTCGGCAATCCCCACGAGGTTGATCTCATTTTTCTTATAATGATTCATGATCAGGTTGACATGATCGTGGCTTAATCCGGCCAGCGCAATGGAAAGCGGGCGCTTGTACTGGCCATGGGCACTAACCAGGCCAGCAAACAATAGTAAGACTGTATACGCTAATTTCATGGTATATCATTTTAGTAAGTCAGCCTGTTATCAGATGCAGGATTCAATCCGCTGCTGATTTATCCTAATAACGGCTTTCTCAAAAATATGACTTTTTCAATGCTTATCTTTAGGAACCAAACCCGTCAGCATGAAGTCATTTCTATCTTTTGTATTCCTATTATTTTTTATCAGCACCCTTATAGCCCAGCCTACCCAAAAGCCTCCCTTGCATGGCAAAAACTGGATGGCGATAACGGGTAAACCATTGGCGGCAACTGCAGGCGCTGCTGTTTTTCAAAAAGGCGGTAATGCGGTAGACGCAGCCTGTGCCATGCTGGCGGCTACCTGCACTATGTGGGATGTATTAAGCTGGGGTGGAGAAACACAGGCGCTTATTTATAATCCCAAAACAAAAAAGGTCATTGCCATTAATGCTATGGGCGTAGCGCCTACCGGGGCGACTGTCGATTTTTTTAAAAAGAAGGGATATTACTTTCCACCAGAGTATGGTCCGCTGGCGGCTACTACACCCGGTACACCCGGCGGCATTTGCCTGATGCTGGCTAACTATGGCACCAAAAGTTTAAAAGAAGTGCTGGAACCTGCCATGCAACTGGCGGCTGGTTATCCTATAGAAGCGCAGACAGCCAACAGCATCGAACGCAATAAAGCACGCATCAAAGAATGGCCTTACAGCAGCAAAACATTTTTAACGCATACTGGCGAACCACGTGAAGCGCCGGAAGCGGGTGAGATCTTCGTACAGAAAGATCTGCTGGCTACCCTTACCAAAATGGTAGAAGCCGAACAACAGGCATTGCGCCAAAAGAAAAGCCGTAAGGAAGCTATAATGGCGGCTTACGATCGTTTTTATAAAGGAGATATTGCCGAAGAATTTGTAAGAGGTTGCCGGGAACAGGGTGGCCTGATCACCTTGCAGGACCTGGCTAACTGGAAACCCATAGAAGAGGAAGCGTTGTATACCAATTACAAGGGCATTGATGTATATAAAATGCAATCCTGGACACAAGGTCCCTCTTTACTGCAGGCATTGAACATATTGGAAAATTTCGATCTTAAAAAGATGGGCTATAACAGCAGCCAGTATATTCATACGGTGTACCAGGCTATGAACCTGAGCTTTGCGGACAGGGATTTTTATTATGGAGATCCATATACAATGCCGGCAGAGCCCATCAAGGGCTTGCTAAGTAAGGCTTATGCTGCAAAGCGTGCAGCATTAATCAACCCCGATCAAAATGATCCAGGTATCGGGCCGGGAGATCCTTATCCTTTTGAAAATAAAACCAACCCCTACCTGGAGTTACTTCAAAAGCGAAACTTCAGTACCGACAGCTCAACCCGGCAGTTCATGCCCACCCACGATATACGGTCGGGTAATTCTTTGGCTCTTCCA
>JBCNOR010000527.1:0-3951 GCA_039593785.1 Niabella sp.
ATTTCTTGGTAACAATGTACTCTGTTTTATCTTTTACCAGTTTGGCAAACTTGGTTCGGGAGTCCAGCTTTTTATCCTTAAACGCCACTACCAATATAGTGGAGGCTAACGGTGTTTGAATATAGGGCTCCAGCTTATCTACATCTTTCATTTGCTGGGCTTCTTTTACAATCACTACCTGCCTGTCAGAAAACATGGGATATTTCCGGCAGGCATTTAGCACATCCGGCCAGGCCGCATCTTTCCCATAAAAAATGGTGAGGTTAAACGAGGCTTCACTCTCATTCAAAATATGATGCTCAGCATAGTCGACCAGCTGATCTACATAAAACTCCTCGTCGCCTTCAATCCAATACACTGGTTTATAAGCACTTTTCTTCCAATCTGATATTACCTTATCCACAGACATGCACGCAAGATAATTTTAAATCCCAAAATATTATCAAAATAACGTTGATAGTACCCGGCTTTCCTGATTTGGCATAATTTATGTTTTGACTGAAAAGACATTTTTAGAAATATTAGGAAATTCTTTAACCTACTGCATTAATTTGCAGTTTTTTAGTGCAGTTTTTAAATTAAAAAATTATTGTTTTATGGCAAACACAAATTATCCCTCTGCCTCTCAGCAGCCATCCAATAATACGCCCTCTGGTTCCAATGGTGGTAGAAACCTTATTATCGGCCTTCTTGTTGCCGCATTACTTGGAACATGGGGCTTTATGCTTTGGAATAAAAATTCAGGCACTGAAGGCGGAAATGCTTTTTCCGGTACCGATGCGCAAACAGAAACAGTAATGTCTGAATCAGATTCGCTGAGACAAATGTTTAACCTGGCTGAAATGCGCCTGGACTCTATCACAGGAGCTAATAATAACCTGCAGGGTGAAAAAACAGCTTTGCAAAAAGAGATTGATTCCAGGAAAGCTGAGATCAATAAAATATTAAGCAATAATAATGCTACAGCCGCTGATTTAAAAAGAGCGCGCCAGCTGATAGGCGAGCTGAATGGCCAGATCGGAAGACTGGAAGCCCAGGTTACACAGCTTAAAGGAGAAAACCAGGAGTTAACAGCACGTAATACGCATTTAACAGCCGAAAAAAATGTGTTAAGCCAGAATCTGGACATGCGCACTGCAGAAAATGACGAGTTAGCTAATACAGTTGATGTAGCCAGCACGCTGGCAGCATCGGGTATGTCAGTTACTCCTTTAAAAGAAAGAAGGAACGGCAAAGAAAAAGAAACCAGCTTCGCCAGAAAGGTAGATAAATTACAGATTGCCTTTAATATAGAAAACAGGATCACCACTTCAGGTCCGGCTGATCTTTACGTAATTGTTACAGATCCTAAAGGAGCCATCGTTCAAAACTCAGAATTAGGCTCTGGAGCGATGACTACCCGCCAGGATGGTGACAGGAACTTTACAGCAAAGATCCCTGTTGAGTATGAAACAGGTACCCGCAAAGGTGTTTCCTTCCCAATTAAAAACCAGGAAGGCTTTAAACCCGGTGATTACAAAATAGAAGTATACCACAACGGTTTTAAAATAGGTGAAGGCATCAGAAGCCTGAGAAAAGGAATCTTTGGTTAATCACATCAGAAACCCCCAATATAAATGCCGCCTCAAAAGGGCGGCTTTACTTTTTTATCCTTTTTATATAAAAGGGTTGCCTGCTTCATTTATGGGGTTATCATCATTCCAATTTCCTGATAAAAAATTTAAGCTGAGCTATCAAAAATCTTTCCTTTAAACGACATGCAAGTGTTCGCAAAAACTGTAGTGTGGCCTTGCAACAGGCCATATTTAAGTCAGGTAAAAGCAATACTGGCGCGGAGTGTTCATAGAAGTCCACACCGATCTGCATTGGGCAGCGATATCGCTTAACTAGGGCAAACAGGATTATCATCCAGGCATACCGACAACATATTGATACAAAAGGATCAGGTAAAGGGAGAGAATAACAATAGTAAAAAAACATCCAAATCAGATGCGTTTGACGGCATAAAAGGGAATTAGTTAACAAAGCCCCAGAAAATACCAAACCGTATAATGAGTCCTGCATAAGGGTAATCGGGCGCTGCAAAATTGCTGTTCGTAAACCCGTACGAGGTCTTACCATCAACCCCAACCAGGCTTCTGAATGTATTCAGGTTTTCAGCACGTAGAAATGCTCTGAACGAATTAATCCGGAAATGAACAAAAGCCGCAATATCAGGTAGTTTATATTTTACGGTAGTACTATCCTGGTAGAAAAACTGCCCCAGCAAGGGTGAATAATTATTGACTTTATAATTAGTACGGTATCTTGTATCAAAACCCATAGCAATCTTCAGATTATTGAATCCCAGGTTGCCTTCGTACATGATGCGGTTCCGGGTTAACCAGGAAGGTACGTTAACAGGTCCGTTACCAATTACCTGCTGGAAATAGTTATCAGTAATCCATTTGAACTGGTCTTTTTTACCAAATGCAAATGTTTTATGGGCAGATACCTGCAACAGGTTAAATAGAGGTGCCTGGTTGATCTTGTAAAAGTCAGTGTAATAAATGTAGTTATTCACCAGGTAATAATGACCTGTTAATCTTAATTTCAGCAGGGGCTGGTATAAAGTAGCATACAGGTGCGTACTATTCTCCTTTCCAAGATTTACCGTGTCCTTCAAATAATAAAACGAACTATTAGCATTCGTAATATAAGAAGGGCTGCGGTTTACATTTTCAAAACCCAGTTTTAGCGACCCGATTTTATCCCCGAAAGAGCTTTGAATACTGGCAGCCGCATCATAATCCCCCGCGTTCATGCCCACGAAATACAGGTTACCGCGGGCTAAAAGATCCCAACGCTGGTTTTTGGTGCGGTTCCGATACTCGCCATGCCCCATCAGGTTATAACCTTTATTGATCCGGTCATCGCTATAGTTGACGCCATCCGTGGTTTCAGTAACCCCATCCCTGAAGGTACCCGTTAAATTTTGCAACGCAACTCCCAGCTTTAGGAACTGTTGTGTATTCTTCTCGTCTGGAAAAGTGTAAATAGAAAAATCGTTCATCAACTCCTTCCAAAAATCTTCTCTGCGAAAAAGAGCGTTTACACCAGGTAAATCATAATAATCGTTATAGTACTCAGATCGCGGAGCAGCATCGGAGAAGAGGTACTTATAGGCGCTGTATCGAATGGTATGCTCTAACCGTACACGAGGAAAGAACAGCGGTATTACCGTGCTGTCGTTTACAAGCGAATCCTTGCGTCCTAAATCATACTGGTGACGCATTACAGCATTGAAATCTTCATAAGTATTACCTGTAGCGATGTCTGTATTAAAAATCCCGGATCCAAAACCAGACTCTCCTCCCAGCTTTGTATAAACTGTGGAGCGGTCAGCAAAATCAGGATTATCTATATAGTTCTGGTCATTAAGTATACCTCCGCTTTCACTGGCTTTCAGCTTATTGGCAATAATGGCCACATAATTGGTGTATCGCCTGTCCTGGGTTTGAAACCAGTTAGTTATGGCGTAATTATTATGACTGGTTTTTTGATTACGATAAATACCCGGAGCACCAACCATCCTGTAATGAACGCTGGCGTTCCATTGAGGTTTTATGTTTTGTGTATGCATCAGCTCAATCATTTGCTCGCTGCGCGTACCTAACATGTAACTTATTTCTGAGTAAGGCCTTGTAACTGTAAAAAAACGGGCTTTATCCACCGTAAATTTATAAATATCGTAGGCATGAAAACCTGCATCCCAGCCCGATTTCATAGTGGGAGAAAATAAAAATGACTGGGCTGCTGCACCTGTGTTAGAGAGGTGATAATAGTCAGCAGGAATAGGATATTTTACTGTAAAATCATTGATGGTGGAATCTACCCGGTAGGCTCTCGCAGTATCGAGATACCGGTAACTAATCGTAACCGAGTCCTCAAACTTATTTCTTCTTCCTATTG